>NZ_JBIQFG010000041.1:0-30366 GCF_045369345.1 Ureibacillus sp. 179-F W5.1 NHS
CCGAACACGGAAGTTAAGCTCTTTAGCGCCGATGGTAGTTGGGGGCTTCCCCCTGTGAGAGTAGGACGTTGCTAGGCTCAAAAAGTCATTGCTGATTCAGTCGGTAGTGGCTTTTTTATTTCGTTGTAAACATTTTTGACCTTTCCATTTTGTATGGAAATTCAATAAATAACTTGTATATTTTACTGATATCAGTATAATAATAAATATATGTAAAATGGTATTTATGATCGTTCCGAAGTAGCTCAGTGGTAGAGCAACCGGCTGTTAACCGGTTGGTCGTAGGTTCGAGTCCTACCTTCGGAGCCATTTTTTTTTTGCAAAAAATTTTTACTAAAAGTATTTTTGGATTATTTACTAGAAAATAGATAGACATAAATTTTTAACAAAAACTTTTAAAAATAGTTGCATTTACTAATTAATAGTGGTATTATAAATCTTGTCTTGTTTAAGAATTGTAAAGGCCCGTTGGTCAAGTGGTTAAGACACCGCCCTTTCACGGCGGTAACACGAGTTCGAATCTCGTACGGGTCACCAAATAAATTAAGAAATAAAAAATTATCACTTCTAATTATGGAGGATTAGCTCAGCTGGGAGAGCACCTGCCTTACAAGCAGGGGGTCGGCGGTTCGAGCCCGTCATCCTCCACCATAAGTGTTAATTTGGAGGGGTAGCGAAGTGGCTAAACGCGGCGGACTGTAAATCCGCTCCTTCGGGTTCGGCGGTTCGAATCCGTCCCCCTCCACCATTTTGGGGTATAGCCAAGCGGTAAGGCAACGGATTTTGATTCCGTCATGCCCAGGTTCGAATCCTGGTACCCCAGCCATTTTTTAATATACATAAAATGAAATAACGTCATAATATTAATTCTAATCCCAATCCTTTACTCAAACGAGTAGGGGATTTTTTTATGCCTTTAAAAATTTATATGGTTATAGAATCGATCCTTCTAAAAATAACTGAATAATATTAACTGAATAAATATTCAATATTTTGTCGAGTTGAGCCATTTTAATATTCAATATAAAATATAAGGAATTCAACAGGGGGGATAGATATGAGAAAAAGTGAAGTTTCCATTATAGGGGTACCATCAGATTATGGACAATTACGCCGTGGGGTAGATATGGGGCCAAGTGCAATTCGTTATGCTGATGTTGTAGAAAGATTAGAAAATCTCGGTTATGAAATAAAGGATGAGGGCGATATATTAATTAAAAAGGGGACAGTCCCATCCCAACTAGGAACTAATCTAAAAAATTTAAAAGAAGTAATTGAGGTATGTACAAAACTATCCGTTAAAGTACAAGAAGTAATAGATAATGGGAGATTTCCATTAGTTTTAGGTGGAGATCACAGTATAGCTATTGGAACATTAGCTGGTTTAGCTACAAAGTATAAAAACTTGGGAGTAATATGGTATGATGCCCATGCGGATATTAATACACCAGAAACTTCTCCATCAGGTAATATCCATGGAATGCCTTTGGCGGTTAGTTTAGGATTGGGAGATAATCGGTTAGTTGAAATTGGGGGATTTGCACCGAAAATCAAGCCTGAAAATATTGTTATTATAGGTGCACGGTCTGTTGATCCAGGGGAACGAGAGCTAATAAAAAAATTAGGAATTAAAGTTTATTCAATGCATGAGATCGATCGTCTAGGTATGACGAAAGTAATTGAAGATACGATTTCCTATTTAAAAGGGCGTCAAGTTGACGGAGTCCATTTATCACTTGATTTAGACGGAATTGATCCTTTATATACACCAGGTGTAGGTACACCTGTACCGGGAGGAATTACATATCGGGAAAGTCATCTCGCAATGGAGATGTTAGAGGAAGAAGGATTTATTACATCAGCAGAGTTTGTAGAAGTAAATCCTATTTTAGATGAACGAAATAAAACGGCAGATGTAGCCGTTGCTTTAATGGGGTCACTATTTGGTGAAAAACTAGTATAAGGAAGTATTTTTGCCCAGTATTGAGGATAATAATACCAAATAAGTCATTTTAAGGCATAAAAAATTTTGATATAATATTAAATGTCATGAAACTTTTTCGGTGGATAGACGTAAATAATAATAAGCCTAAAAGGTGGAGAGGGAATACACAAATGGATGCGTTAGTGAACAAAAGAATAAAGCAAGTGCTAAAAGGTGATCAAAACGCATTTTCAGATGTTGTGAGCCTCTACCAGCACAAGTTATATCAAATATGTTATCGTATGCTTGGGAACAAACAAGAAGCGGAAGATATTGCGCAAGAAGCGTTTGTTAGGGCATACATAAATCTTCATACATTCGATCAAAAAAGAAAATTTTCAACATGGTTATACCGTATTGCAACAAATCTTTGTATTGATAGAATTAGAAAGAAGAAGCCAGATTATTATTTAGATGCAGAAGTTCCAGGAACGGACGGACTTGATATGTATTCACATGTTCCTGCATCTGACCAATTGCCGGATGAAACGGTAGAAAAAATGGAATTACAAGATCGAATACAATATGAAATCAGCAGATTACCTGATAAATATCGATCGGTAATCGTATTAAAATATATAGAAGAGTTGTCGCTGCAAGAAATAAGTGAAATTCTAGATATGCCTTTAGGAACAGTTAAAACAAGAATTCATCGAGGGCGCGAAGCTTTAAGAAAGCAATTAAACAATCTGTAGGAGGGGTAAAGCATGAGTACGTGTCCACAATACATTGTTGACTATATGCACGAATACTTAGATGGCGACATCAGTCGTGAACATGAACAACAGCTAAAAAAACATTTGCAAGTGTGCTCTGACTGTCAACAACATATGCACGAGTTAAGTGACACGATTGCTTTTGTTAAGAGTGCAGCGCATATTACAGCACCTCCACATTTTGAGGAAATGGTAATGAAGCGTTTGCCGAAACATAAAAATCGGGTTGGCGTACAAAGATGGTTTAGACAACATCCGATTATTGTTGCAGCTGCTGTATTCTTCTTGTTCATGAGTGCTACTTTATTAAGTAGTTATCCTACTGATGAATTTTCATTCACTGCCAAACCGAATTTAATTGTAGATGGGCAAACAGTTATTGTCCCAGAAGGTGAAGTTGTTGAAGGTGACATCGTTGTGAAAAATGGTGATATTGTCATCGAAGGAGAAGTAAAAGGAAATGTGACGGTTATAAACGGACAATATATGGCTTCTACTTCGGTCGTTACCGGTCAAATTGAAGAAATTGATCAAGTATTTGAATGGCTATGGTATGAAATAAAAGATACGGCAAATGATTTCATGGCTTTATTTGAAAAATAATAATTAAATGAATGGATTATTTTATATAAGTAAATAAATATGTTAAAGTCTGCTCATTGGAGTAGACTTTTTTCTTGATGAAAGCTTTATAAGGGGAAAATATGATATACTGTTTTTAATGATTTCATGGCTCATTTTGAGCAGAATTCCAATTTTTTAATAAGAAAAATTCTCTCTAGTCCTTTTTATTTTTTTATAAAAATAAAAAATAGGTATATTTTAATAAATATTCTATACTCACGTAATAACGTAATAACTTCGTGACGTCATTGATATACATGAAATAGCAAGAAAAAGTGGGGGATGCCACGTGCAGATTATTGAGCAGTTTACAGACATTACGCCTGTAAATATTGTGTTTAGTTTTTTGGACGTACTATTAGTATGGTACGTAATTTATAAATTGTTAACCCTCATTAAAGGAACGAAAGCTGTTCAGTTATTAAAGGGAATTTTTGTTATCATTATCGCCAGATTTGCTACTGTTATTTTTGGCCTTGATACCCTCGGATGGTTACTACAAGAAGTAATCGATTGGGGATTTTTAGCGATTATCATTATCTTTACACCTGAAATTCGAAGAGCGTTAGAACAACTAGGTAGGGGGAAAATATTTCAACGTTCAACGAGTCAATTAGAAGATGAACAAACACGTTTAATTGAAGCGATGAAAAAATCGGTTAGCTATATGGCTAAACGACGAATCGGAGCGCTTATTTCTATAGAGAATGAAACAGGTTTAACAGAATATATTGAAACCGGTATTAAGTTAAATGCTGAAATTACTTCAGAACTATTAATTAATATTTTTATTCCAAATACACCGTTACATGACGGAGCTGTTATTATACAAAAAGATAAAATTATCGCAGCTGCATGTTATTTACCATTGTCAGAAAGTACGTTTATATCAAAAGAACTAGGTACAAGGCACCGTGCTGCAGTTGGTTTAAGTGAAGTAACGGATGCGATCACAATTGTCGTATCAGAAGAAACAGGGGCAGTTAGCCTCACTCGGAATGGAAACTTATATCGTAATTTAACAATTGAGGAATTTGAAGCTCAGCTAAGGAAAATGTGGTTTGGCCCTCAACAGGATTCAGAAATAACCTCTAAGTGGACTTGGGGGGGAAGAAAGAATGGATAAATTATTTGATAGTCACTGGGCTCTAAGAGTTGTAGCCCTTATACTTGCTATTTTGCTGTTCTTTTATGCGAAGGCTCAACTTGATAGTGGACAATCTACAGGTATAAATCCCGAAATGGATATTATTACGGACGTTCCCCTTGAAGCCTATTACGATTCGGAAAACTTAATTGTGTCAGGACTTCCAGAGACCGTTGATGTAAAGATTGAGGGACCAAGACAACTTGTCCTTGAAGCAAAATTACGAAAAGACTTTAAAGTGTTTGTGGACTTAAATTCGTTGTTAATTGGTGAACATACAGTTACAATTCAACATGAAAATTTATCGGAGAAACTTGATGTTACCATCGACCCAAAAGTAGTAGATATTGTAATTGAGGAAAAAGTCACGAAAGAAGTAAGTGTAGACCCGGAACTTAATAGTGGTCTTATCGCAGAAGGTTATGAGCTAACGGATATGAGTGTTGAACCAAGTACAGTACTTGTTACAGGTGCTAAAAGTATTATTGACAGTATCAGTTATGTTAAAGCTACTATTAATGCAGAAGAAGGTATAAATGCTTCCTTTGAACAAGAAGCAGATGTTAAAGTGTTGGATAGTAGCTTGAATAAACTAGATGTCATTATTGAGCCCACCACTGTTAATGTAAAGGTGAATGTAAGAGCTTATAGTCGTGAAATACCAATCGTTGTTCGACAGACAGGAACACCTATGGAAGGTGTCACCATTAACAGTTTATCGTCAAAAATAAAAACAATTGAAGTGTTTGGTCCAAAAACAATGATTGACCCATTAACCCAATTAGAAGTAGAATTTGACGTATCAGAAATTACAGAGTCTGGTGTTTATGATGTGGATTTAGTTTTACCAAAGGGTGCAACGAAACTTTCGGCTAAATCCATAGAGGTACAAGCTAACGTAACAAAAACAACGACAGAACCCGAGGAAGAAACTCCTGACCAACCAGAAGAAGAACTACCTGCTTCGGGGGAAACAAACACTAGTGATACAAATACTAGTGAATCAAATGATGAAGATACAAATACTGGTGAAACAGATACTAATCAAACTCCAGAAGAAACACCATCTGATGAAGGTAATACAACAGAATAAGTAGTGTGAAATGAAAACAATTATAGATCATTCATTGCAGAGATATAAATCATATAAGATCTCAATTTTGAAGCATAGAATGTCTAGCATTGAAGGAGAGAAAAAGTAATGGGAAAATATTTCGGTACTGATGGCGTGCGTGGTGTCGCCAATTCAGAGTTGACGCCTGAACTAGCGTTTAAGCTAGGTCGTGTTGGAGGTTACGTATTAACTAAACATGCAACAGAGCGTCCAAAAGTAATTATTGGACGAGATACACGCATATCAGGGCATATGTTAGAAGGAGCATTAGTTGCAGGTCTACTATCCATTGGGGTAGAAGTAATGCGACTAGGTGTTATTAGTACACCAGGTGTAGCTTATTTAACACGTGTAATGAACGCAGCTGCAGGTGTAATGATTTCCGCTTCTCATAATCCAGTTGCTGATAACGGTATTAAATTTTTCGGACCTGACGGCTTTAAATTAACAGATGCACAAGAAGCTGAAATAGAAAACATACTTGATATGGAAGAAGATACATTACCACGCCCTATCGGAGGCGATTTAGGTACAGTAAGTGATTACTTCGAAGGTGGTCAAAAGTATCTTTCATATTTAAAACAAACTGTGGATGAAGATTTCCTAGGTTTACATGTTGCACTTGATTGTGCCCATGGAGCTACTTCTCAACTAGCAACTCATTTATTTGCGGATTTAGAAGCTGATATCTCTACGATGGGTTCTTCGCCGGATGGCTTAAACATTAACGAAGGTGTAGGTTCAACTCACCCTGAAAAACTAGCCACATTAGTACTTGAACGAGGTGCAGATGTTGGACTAGCATTCGATGGAGATGGCGACCGTTTAATCGCTGTAGACGAAAAAGGTCAAATTGTTGATGGTGACCAAATTATGTTCATCATCGGTAAATATTTAAACAGTAAAGGTCGCTTAAAGAAAAATACAGTAGTGTCAACTGTCATGAGTAATTTAGGCTTCTACAAAGCACTTGGGGAAAACGGAATGTCAAGTGTGAAAACAGCGGTAGGAGATCGCTATGTTGTAGAAGAAATGCGAGCAAATGATTATAACCTAGGTGGAGAACAATCTGGACACATCGTGTTCCTAGATTATAATACAACTGGTGATGGCTTATTAACTGCGATTCAACTTGTTAACATTATGAAAGCAACGGATAAACGTTTATCTGAACTGGCTTCTGAAATGACCGTGTTCCCACAACGGCTTGTAAATGTTCGTGTTGTCGATAAACATGCTGTTACTCAAAATGAAAAAGTGGCAAAAGTAATTGCCGAAGTAGAAGCGGCAATGGGAGGAAATGGACGTGTCTTAGTTCGTCCTTCGGGTACGGAGCCTCTTGTACGTGTAATGGTTGAGGCAGCTACAGAAGAAGAATGTGAAAGCTACGTTAACCGAATTGCAAACGTCGTTCGTGAAGAATTAGGATTAACAGATTAAAATAAATATAGCCAGTAGATAAGCTGTAAATTTCTTAACAGTGGATTTACTGGCTTTTTCTATGGCCGAGGCTTTTTTCGTTTATTTGTGCAAAAAATCGGCTATAGTATAGTTGAAAGGAGTGTGTGTAAAATGGCTAAAGTAGCTACATTAATTACTGATTTGTTTGAGGATATTGAATATACAAGTCCTAAGGAAGCATTAGAAGAAGCAGGTCATACCGTAGTAACCATTGATAAAGTTGGAAACAAAGCGGTCCGAGGTAAACAAGGTGAAGTTCGAGTAGAAATCGACTATGGAATCGACGATGTAAATGCAGATGATTTTGATGCATTATTTATTCCAGGGGGCTTCTCGCCAGATTTATTACGAGATGATGATCGGGTAGTTGCCTTTGCGAAGAAATTTATGACAGATATGAAGCCTGTCTTTGCCATCTGCCATGGTCCACAGCTTTTAATTACTGCTCGTTCATTGGAAGGACGAGATATTACTGGTTATAAATCCATTCAAGTAGATTTAGAAAATGCGGGTGCTAACTTCCATGACCAAGAAGTTTTTGTTTGCCAAAAACAACTTGTGACAAGTCGTACACCAAAGGATTTACCAGCCTTTAACCGCGAAATTGTTAATTTATTAAAAGAAAAAGAATTATAATCAATAAAATTCCACTAGAGGCATTCTCTAGTGGAATTTTTTTATGAAAAAATAGGAAACTAGTAGATATGCGTGGATGATTGACGAATCACAGCATATTCTGTATGATGAAGAGGCTTGAAAAAATAATTAATTTTCAATTTACTTTTCAAGCGAGCGCAAAAGGAGGATTGGAAAAGCGCTTTATAAGTAATAAGGAAAACAATAATAGCGCCTGAACTAAGGAAATCGAACGGACTGCAATCCTTAGTTGACGAGGTGGAGGATTATCGAATTTTCGGCGGATACCTCCCGATCGCATGCCCGGTTGTTAATTTCGTTTCTAAAACAAAAAAGAAATTTTTTGGACAGCGAAACGAAAAGGCAAATAATCTAGGCAATATCGTTTTTTTATTTTTATTGCTTTTTAGTATGTTAAGGAATTAGACAGAATTCCTTTATTACTTCAAAAGCACTTGTATTTTTCATTGTCATTTTTAGTTAAATGGTATTGCTTAATCGGAGGAAAAAGAAAATGTGTGGAATCGTAGGATATAATGGTCAATTAGACGCAAAGGAAATTTTATTAAAAGGATTAGAAAAGTTAGAATACCGCGGTTATGACTCTGCAGGTATTGCGGTTCGTAACGAAGAAGGTATTACAGTTTTTAAAGAAAAAGGACGTATTGCTGATTTACGTACGGCAGTAGACGATGATGTAGATGCAACAATTGGTATTGGGCATACACGTTGGGCAACTCACGGTGTACCAAACCAATTAAATGCACACCCTCACCAAAGTGTATCTGGTCGATATACATTAGTACACAATGGTGTAATTGAAAACTATCATTTATTACAAAAAGCATATTTAAAAGGGATTACAATGAAATCTGATACGGATACAGAAGTTATTGTTCAACTTGTAGATTTATTTGCAAGTGAAGGTCTTTCAACTGTAGAGGCATTCCGTAAAACATTATCATTGTTACATGGTTCATATGCTTTAGCATTATTAGATCAAGAAGACGAAGATACAATTTATGTAGCAAAAAATAAATCTCCATTATTAGTTGGTGTTGGTGATGGCTTTAACGTCGTTGCATCTGATGCGATGGCGATGCTACAAGTAACAGATCAATTTATTGAACTACGTGACAAAGAAGTTGTATTAGTTCACCGTGATAAAGTAGAAATTTCTACATTAGAAGGTCGTCCAGTGGAACGTAAACCTTTCAAAGCAGAGCTAGATGCTAGCGACATTGAAAAAGGTACGTATCCTCACTACATGTTAAAAGAAATGGATGAGCAACCAAGTGTTGTTCGTAAAATCATTCAAGCATATAGTAATGCGGATGATGAATTAACAATCGATGATAATATTTTAGAAGCTTTAAAACAAGCAGACCGTTTATATATTATTGCAGCTGGAACTAGTTATCATGCTGGTTTAATCGGGAAACAATATTTCGAAAAAATCGCAGGTATTCCAGTAGAAGTTCATATTTCAAGTGAATTTGGCTACAACATGCCACTTTTATCTGAAAAACCTTTATTCATCTTCATTTCTCAATCAGGAGAAACTGCGGATAGCCGTCAAGTACTTGTAAGAGTAAAAGAAGAACTTGGTTACCCAGCATTAACAATTACGAACGTACCTGGTTCTACGCTTTCTCGTGAAGCGGACTATACGCTATTATTACATGCTGGTCCTGAGATTGCTGTTGCTTCTACAAAAGCTTATGTTGCACAAGTTGCAGTATTAGCTGTTGCAGCCTATGTAGCTGGTAAAGCAGCTGGTAGAGAACTAGATATGGACTTAAAACAAGAGCTTGCGATTGCGGCTAACGCGATTCAAACAATTGTAGACTCTAAAAATGAGTTAGAACAAATTGCGGAAGATTATTTAAAAATTGCACGTAATGCGTTCTTTATCGGACGTAACCTTGATTACTATGTAAGTATGGAAGGTGCGTTAAAACTGAAAGAAATCTCTTATATTCAAGCAGAAGGTTTTGCTGGTGGGGAATTAAAACATGGTACAATCGCTTTAATCGAAGATGGTACACCAGTATTTGCGATTGTTTCACAAGAACAAGTAGCATTAAACATTCGCGGTAACGTAAAAGAAGTGGTTGCGCGCGGTGCCAATGCATGTATTATTGCAATGGAAGGATTAGAGGAAGAAGGCGATCGCCTAGTCATTCCAAAAGTGCATTCATTATTAACGCCACTTGTGTCCGTTGTACCATTACAATTAATCAGCTACTACGCGGCATTACACCGTCGTTGTGACGTAGATAAACCTCGTAACCTAGCAAAATCTGTAACGGTTGAATAAGATAGTAGACTTTCCTTAAAATTATTATCTCCCTGTCTTATTCTTCTTCCCCATGCTAAAAAGTCGGTACCTACTGCTAAATTATTGGTATCCAAACGGCAAAGGAAGCGGGAGAGCAGCGGGCGTAACGATATGTATGTAACATTTTTTCTACTGTAAAATCAATCAAAATTCGAGGCTGGGTCCATTAGTGATCCAGTCTATTTGTTTTGTCCAATATCTCCTCAATCCCTTGACCTATAAGGGTTCAATCATCCTTTCTTAATTTCTCTTGTGTCTATTCTGTTGTTTTCCTCACTGTATAAACCCGTAGGGTTTCAGTTCTTTTTCGTGTATTTCTCAACGTGTTTTTTCAATTTTTTCTCTTGATTCTTCCCTCCATTATGGAAGAACTTTTTAACATTGTCCGAATATTCGATACAACCCAGAACGGAAAAAAGAGGTCGAAAATGGGGGTTTTGGGGAAGAACAATAAAGCAGAAGGAAGAGTTGAGGAGAGAAGAGGAAAGAGGGGTGGGGCTTAGAACCGCAAGGATTTGAGGGGAGTGAGAGAGGGGGGAAGGCGGGGAAGGACTTTTTGGCAGGGGAATAATTATAGATTTTTAAATTAAAATTACATTCCGAAGGTTTCTGGTACTTTTCTGGCAGACCTTCGGATTTTTTATATTCAAAATCGGTAGTATTGAAAAGTAATTAGGAATAAAATTGTAAAGCTATACTATTGCACAGTTATCCCTAGTAGATTACCATTATTAATGGAATGTTTTTAATAGCAAATGTGAAATAGACGAAGGAAGGTTGTTTCATAGATAAAGAATTAAAACAAACATGCAATAATTATTTAACTGAATGTTCTGTTTTCGTTAGGAAGAGGGGGAGCTTGCTTAATGATTCCATTAGTGTATGACCAAATTAATAGATGGGGCAAAGACGACGAATTCTTTTTAGCTCTGTTAAAAAAGATAAATGCGAAAAAATTAGCTGATTTAGGTTGTGGAACTGGAAGATTGACAACTCATTTTGCGAAAGCAGGCTATCATATTACAGCCATTGACCCGAATGAAGAAGCGATTGAATATGCGAAAAGAAAAGAGAATTCAGACAAAGTGACTTGGATTGTTGGGGATAGTACGAATTTAGAAACCAATGCATATGATGTCGTTATTATGACAGCGAATGTTGCACAAGTGTTTCTTACAGAGGAAAGTTGGCAGAACGTCATTTCAGATGTGCATCGTGCTTTAAAATCGGGAGGACACTTTATTTTTGACACTCGTAATCCATTAGCAAAAGCGTGGGAAGAGTGGGAAAAAGATGAAACACCTGATGTTGCAACGGATCAGGTGAGCGGTGAATTACTTGAAATTTGGACAGAATATGAAGGGTTCATAGACGATGTTTTTACATTTTATGAAACGGTAAAAATTGCACGTACAGGTGAAATAGTTGTTCATGAAAAAATGCAATTAAAATTTCGAACACAAGAAAACATCCATGAATCATTACAACAAGTAGGTTTTTCACGAATTCAAGCCTATGGAGATTGGGAGTTTCAGCAAGCATCTGCAGAAACGAAATCGTTTATTTTTCACAGCGTAAAATAAATAATGAGTTTTTATAAAATTTATTAAGAGAGGAATCCATCTTGATTTCAAAAGGATTCTTTTTTATTTGCTTTAAAATGGTCAATGATGAAACTTTGATATTTCTAATTCGTATATAAAGTAACAGGGTTTTAATCCAGGTTCGGAAAAAATATAACTTAAGGAGGAAACAAATATGTCTACAAATGTTATTACCATAGTAGCTATCGTTTCTATTGTTTTATGGATTGCCGTGTCCCGGGAGCTTACAAAATCTTCAAAAGAAAAGAACGGAAGAAGAATAATAACTTTAATGTCTGCAGGTTCCTTATCGACACTAATACTAACCATCTCACTTTTTCAAAATATTTAATTCTAGAATTTCGTATAAATGAAAAGTGTAGACAAGCATAACCCCGTTCTAATTTTAGGACGGGGTTAAAGTAACAGTAAAGTCGTTTGCATCATTCTTAATTTTGTTAGATTTTTGTTAACATACTACGTTTTGTTTTCAGAAAAACTTCTAGGTGTTCTTTTAAAAATGCAACATAACGATCGACCTCTTCGATGGTTGTATATGGAGAAATCGCAAAAAATTTGTGCGCATATATGGATATCGGATTGTTTGAGTTTTTTGCTTTCACAAGGCGCTGCTTCCTTGTATTCCCAAAGAATATAGTATCTCGGTCGGTACCAATTATCTCTGCAAATTCGTCATTAAATTGATTAATTTCCATCATTTCTTCTACGGTTAAAAGTCCGTTCAATTCGTCATTCCATTTTTTCTCCTCAGGATAAAAACGGAATGTTGTAATCGGAGAAATCTCATTCGTGACCACTACATTCGAAATTTCTTTTGTCAATGTCTCTCTAAATGCAATATTGACACGAATATAGTTGGCTAAAAGTTCTTGATAGCCTTCGATTCCAAATGCTAATAACGAAGCATAAATGGACAAAGCACTTCCCATTCGCGAGCATTCGAGCGTATAGCCAGTATGATAACTACCATAACCTCGATTTCCAACATACGGCGTTTCCTCTGCATCTAAATCAACATATTTTAGATTTTCTCTATTTTTAATTAAAAATAGACTCGTTGTATATGGCGTTTGCCCTAACTTATGGAAATCAAAGACCATACTATCTGCAAGCTTAATCTGTTTAAATTTTTGTTGATAGGATGTTAAAACTTCATTCACTTTTTCTTCAAATTGTAAGGGATTGCTTTCAAAATCGTATTGATTAAAGAACGTATACATCCCCCCCATAGCAGAGTCTGCATGGATATAAATTGGATCGATGTTATATGTACGTTCCATTTCTTCCGCTATATACTTAATGCCTTCAATGTCATCAATCCCAAATGTATCCGTCGTTCCCATTGTGGCAAGGATATAAAGTGGAACGCCGCCTTTTGCAATAACCTGCTCGATTTTTTCTTTTAAATCTTCTAGATTCATAGAATAATCCGCATTGGCTGTCACTCGAATCATGTTTTCTACACCAATCCCTGTTGCCTCTACAGATTTATAGAGACTGTAATGGGATAGTTCAGAACAGAAGCAATAAAGGTTTTGCGGTATACCTTTTTGATTAGAAGATGGTGCGTAACGGGCAATGGCAAGACGCAGAGAGTTAAAGACAGCCCCTTGTCCTCCCCAAGTTGTATATCCTGCGCTGATGCTTTCATCATATCCAATTAGTTTGGATAACATAGCAGTTACTTCGACTTCTGCTGTAGCCGCTGCTGGCCCCTCCACATCCCATAGATTATTCCCATTAACGAGTACCATTACTAAATTTCCAATGATACTCGCAATGGTCGGAAGTGGCGCTGCATTGGCTACATAGTTCCGATTGACGAACCGATGTCCTTCCACCAATTTTAGAAGCTCTTGTACGACATTATCCATCGACACACCGGATTTCGGAATTGCCGCTTTTTGAATGACGCGATTATAGTAATCTTCCGTGTACTCAGGCATTTCACCTAACGTTAGTTTGTTCGGATCTTTTAATTCATCAATTTTCGTTAAAACGGTGTTAAAGTAGGATAATAATTCTTCTCTTTGAAAGTTGTTCCCATCCATACTAGGGAACAATTTTTGTATTTCCTTCATGTAGTTACCTCCTTGCTGTTTATACTAGAAGTTGTTGTTATATTTCATGGAACATAGAATCCAATCGATTAACTCCTTGCGTCGGAAAGGTAGTTTGTTTTAGTTTTTGCCTTGCATAAAAATAAAGCTTCCCACAAGTTGCATTAACCTATGAGAAGCACTTTTATTTATATAAGTCAGCAAGGTGATTCTCTTGATATTGCTATATTGAGCTTATATATTAACTCACTTTAGCTTCTACAGTTTCACCAACATGATCCGAGGCAAATAGTAATTTGTTTACATTATTTTTTAACTCGATAAGATTTTGAGCTTCCTGAACAAGTTGTTTCATCGTATGCAATTCATCATCATTAATTTCGATTAGTTCCTCAAACATTTCAACAGATTCTCGAGAGATAGACGCTATTTCAACAATTGTTGCCATGATTTGTTGAGTAGCAGAAGATAATTCTTCTGTACTTGCAGAGGAATTTTCATTATTCTCAGCAATAATTTTTGTAGTAGATAGAATTTTTTCAAACATGGTTCCAACTTCTACAATCGTCATATTTGTCTCTTTAAACTCTTCCGTTCCCTGTTTCATTGACTTAACGACTACTTCAGTTTCTTCCTGTATATTTTTTACAATATTTGATACTTCAGAAGAAGACTGACGTGTTTGTTCTGCTAGTTTTCGAACCTCATCGGCAACAACTGCAAATCCTTTACCATGTTCACCTGCACGGGCAGCTTCTATTGCCGCATTTAATGCCAATAAATTAATTTGTTCTGAAATTTCCGTAATCACTTTGACAATAAGGCCGATTTCGCGAGATTTTTCTCCAAGTTTATTAATGGCATTAAATGTTGTATTTACAGTTTGATTAAACTGTTCCATTTTTACTAAGGAATCCTTTAGCTTCTCGTTTCCTTCTTGAGTTAACTCCAATGTAGCGTTCGATTGTTCCGAAATTTGATTTGATCGCACGGATAGATCATCAATCGCTTGTGAAATTTCTTCCATAGATGCGGCGCTTTCTTCCGTAGCAATTAATTGTTTTTCTAATCCTCTACCTACCTCATCAATTGCTGCTCGAACAATATCCGCTTTCTCAGATGCATATTCACCGATTTCTGCGAGATTTTCTCCTCTATCCTGTACATCCTTTGAAAAGGAAATGAATTTTTCCCTTACATTACTGAAAAACTCCGTTAGTTGATTAATTACAGGATGATTAGAACTTTTGTCATCAATGTTGATGACATTACCTGCTGAGACTTCTTTCATTGCATTGATAATTTCTTTATTAACATGGGGTGTGTGTTTAAGCGAATAATATTTGTAAGCAAAATACACCGATACCCCCAATAAGATTACAATTATACCGAGCAAAATAGCTTCCATAATAAACAAATCTCCTAACTCCTATTATTGTTGAATTAGCAATCATATTTTATAGTTCTCGAATAATGATATATGTTCCATCTGCTATATTTGCAGGAATACCATTTAATTTGCTATTGTCTTCATATTTATGAACAATATAATTTCCTTGTAAATCTTTATATTTTTTCATATTATGATATTTTTCCATTACGCGTAACGACTTCATGTTTGTCGCTTCACCTAAAACACCATTTAACCCTTGTGCTGTTGCCTTTGCAATCAATCTATTTCCTAATTGCTGAATAATTTCATGACGGTCGTGTTCAGCGATTACTCCTAACATAAATAGGTGTAATAGCTCTCCATCTTCAAGATCTTTTCCGTTCCGTTTTTTATAATCTTCCATGAAACGCTTATCCACATCTTCAAGAACACGAAGAATGACATTCATATCATAAAAAGAACCTTCAAAAATATCTTCACCGATAATTTCTGGTGCATTTGTATCTCCAGCTAGAACACCTACAACGTTATGATGAATATCTTGAGCAACTGCGCAATATCCTTGCTCAACTGTGGAGTCTAAATATTCCTTTGTAAAATTATAAAAATCGTCATATGCTATATTTAATTGACCTACCATTGGTTCTTGAACCCATTTTCCTGAAACATCTACCCCGATGAAAGTACGAGCTAGACACTCAGCCGCTTTTTGAATTAAGTCTGGTTGTTCCTTCGTTAAAATTTCATATGTATATAACTCTTGTGTTGTTTGCATTGAGGATCTTCCTTTCAAATTGAAAATTTAAAAAATTTCTTTCAATCGGAACGTATTATTGCACTTTATCGATAAACGTACCTGTGAAATCGATTCTTTCAAGGGCATTTCGGATTTGTACTTGAGCAATTTTAGATTTAGGTTTTACTACAAGGACATTTTTAAATCCTAGGCTAGAATAAAATTGCATTGTTTGTTCTAATTGCGGAACAACCTTTGAAGGGACAGGTGTTTGGTGAGTTCCATCGACAACAAACGTATATTCATGTCTTGGTACTTTATTAATGGTATCTTGTAAATCGACCATATAACCTTCTGCATCTTCTTCTCTCATTAATCCGATTACCTGCACATGAACTTCCTTCGCCACTTCATTAATGGCCATTTTATATTTCTTTTTATCAACCACGATCATCTTACAAACTCCTTTTTTGTTATAATCTACTACTTAACTTTTGCACATTTTCTTTCGTAAAAGTGCAATAAAAAACTATCCTAAATATAGATAAGGATAGCCAAATAAGTATTAATTAAGATTGGCAACCCGACTATCTTTACCCAATAGGATTTTAGACTCGTAGCTTTGCGTCCCTACCTTTCGATAAGTTTGCCTTTTTCAGTTTTTAAGAAATAGCACTAATATCACACTTCATTGTATTACTATTACATTATAAATTAATTGAAAATTTTTGTCGAACTGGTATTATTGTCTTTTTGTAAATTTTCATAATACTGCGTCCTTTATACTATTAATTCGTAAATTTCGTAAGAAAAGATAAATGTTATTTTTTCTACTAATAGAAGAACGACAGAAAAACAACAAGAGATTTTACTGTATGATGTGCAAGGCTATACAAATTTGTAAGTTGCGAATGGTTAAAATAAGGTAAATATCCTGAAGTTTAAGTGAGAAATGTAAAAACGGATTATTTAATAGGGAAGGAATGAAGAGGTTAATCAAACAGGTGATGGAACTAAAAGGTAAAATGGGCCATCTACTTATCTAGATGGCAAATAACTCTCAATTGCGTTTGCTTAAAACTAAAAGGAGATCCTATCGCACTACATCGGTGGAGCTTCCATACCATATTTTGTCCATTCCTCTTTTGACGGACCATAAATGCCTGGAACAACTAATCCTGCTTGTCTCATTAGAACGGTCATTTGTCCTCGATGGTGGCTTTGGTGTTGGATTAAAAACATTAACAGTGAACCGATGGGAATTTGTTGACCTAAAAAATTAATAACTTCATTCATTGTATGGTCAGTCCAATGACTTTTTAATGCCTGTAAGAATGCACTATTAGCTTGTTTATAACTATCTGCTATAAATTTAGCTGAAATAGGAACCGGATAGTCATTATTAGGGGCTTCGAACGTTAAGTTTGTATTTGAAGTAATAATACGAATAGCAGTAACCGTATGCCAAGCAATTCGGCCTAATGTCCAATTTTGTGATGTTATTTCCTGTTTAAGAGATTCATCCGTTAAATGATTAAGTATTCTTTGTGTAGCATCAGCTTCAAACTCCCAAGATCTCAAAAAATGGTCTAATGTTTGGAACATAACCTTCCTCCTAAAATAGTAGTTTTCACTTCTATGCATCTATAATTTCATTATATTCTCCTTAAAATGGAAAAAGACTTATGCTTAATCTATTGGATTAACCAATCAAATTTCAAACAAATAACTTTGTAGTATAATACGATAAAGTCTTTATATGGGGTGGGGAAAAAGATGATATTAGTTAGTTCGTGTTTAGCTGGAAACCCAGTAAGGTACAATGGTACGTCATGTTCGGATAGTACAATTCAAAAATTAATCGATGATCAGAAGGCCATCCCTATTTGTCCAGAGCTATTAGGAGGTTTTGAAACACCTAGGGAACCAGCTGAGATTATTAACGGTGAGGTTTTGATGTTTTGGCAGGAAAAGCAAAAGTGATGGAACGCTCTGGGAATGACGTCACCGAATTATATTTGAAGGGTGCTAGAAAAACCCTTGAGATAGCAAAAGAAATGAAAGCTACATATGTAGTGTTGAAAGTATTTAGTCCATCATGTGGTAGTCAAAAAATAAATAACGGAAAGTTTATTGGAGAACAAATAAACGGAGCGGGTGTAACAACAGCGTTATTAAAAACGAATGGTATCAGTGTTATATCTGAACTAGAGTTAGAAAAATTAAAAGATGAAATTTAATAGCAATATTCTAGCAATCGTTACTAGTATTAGCATTTTAAAATTTCTTCGCTATTACTCCTTTGGATATATCCCTATCTGGAGGGGTGTTTTTTATTAAATTAAAAGGAGAATCATTCTATGAATAAATTATATTTAATCGATGGTTATGGAGGTTCGCCAGAAATAAATTGGCTATCTAACATTGGACAAAAATTTAAGGATGATTTTGATATTCACATTATTCCATACACAGATCCTACCGAAGCTAATGTAACGCAATGGGATTTTGATTTGGAAAGGGGAATTACAACCCCTGAAGATGCTTATTTTATATGTCATAGTTTAGGGTGTGTTACGTTCTTAAGATACTTACAACGACATCATGTAAAAGTGAAAGGAGCCATTTTAGTTTCTGGTTTCGTAGAGGAGGTTGAAAATTTCCCACAATTTCAACCTTATTTCAAAAACCTAGATGAAGGTTGTTGGAAAGATTTGATTGGGGATGCTTATGTCATTTCTTCTAAAACGGATCAAATTATTCATTGGAAACTAACATATGAACTATCTAATTTGTTGGAATGTCCATTTATTTTATTACCAATTGGTGGACACTTTACATCCGGAGAAGGAATCGTTAATATGCCTGTTGTTGAGAAGTTAGTGAAGGCTAACTGGTTAGGTTAATACTAAGGAAAAAACGCCTCTTTAGAATGTAACTTTCTAAAGAGGTTTCATTATGTAAATAGTCATTTTAATAGTTTATACCGCTTATCTAACTTATCACGATGGGACTGGAAAACATCTTCTAAAGAAATATCGTATTTGTTAGCAATTACAATAAGATTGCCTAATACATCTCCGAGTTCTTCGGTTAATTCTTGTTTTTGCCGTTCTAAAGTTCCATTACTTTCATCAGGTCGATCTCTTCCAATTTCAAGTGTTCGAATTGCCCGTGCAACTTCGCCCGTCTCCTCAGCTAAAAAACCGATTCGAATAAATATATCTAACTCTGACCATCCTCTTTTTTCATAATAGACTTTAACCCATTCTTGAAATTCATTCACATTCATAACTAAATACCCCCTTCAATAACCACAATATTTTCAGCATATCAGAAAACATGAATAATGGGAAAAGGCTGTTAGTGCCAAGTATTTAAACGCCTGCAACATTATCCATACGCTATATGGAGAAGGTACTCATTTTCAAAACAATAGTTTGAATATTTTAATCCTTTTGTTTTTTAGGTATAATATATAGTAATTACATAACGTGTAAGAATAGGTGCTTATGAGAATAAGCTTAAAAGGGAAGCTTGGTGAAAATCCAACACTGTCCCGCAACTGTGAATTCGGAGCAAATCAATAGATGCCACTGTGTAAATGGGAAGGCGTTGATTTGTGTTGATGAGAAGTCAGGAGACCTGCCTAATTCTAGTACACACCAAATACCTACGTGGAAATAGGTGGTGTTCTGTGCGAAATTGAACGTAAAAAAAATCGGTTTTTTTACGCTTTTTAAGTATGCATAGATAAGTCCAAAGCTATTTCTGAACTCAGGAGTAGCTTTTTTATTTGGGTTATGTAAAAAAGGAGGCTTATCAGATGGATGTTATTAGTACGGTAGTAGGTTACCAGTATATTTGTGGAACTCACAGGAAAGAAAGTTTTATGGTATGAAAGGGAGTGGGAGAAATGCCATCACATTCAAGAGCTTTTTATGAAGAGCAATTTAAAGTATATATTATGGAGAATATGCTCGGCGAGAAAACAGAGACGTTAAAGGATTTTCTCCTCCAATTAATCGATGATCATCAAAATGATTATAAAGAAATTAATTATGCTTATTTAAAGGTAAAGAAGGAGTTATTGGGCACCAAAGATAATATTGAAAATGGTAAATTATGATAAAGGGACTATATTTAGTAATAAATAATGATAGTTTTCCTCTATATACATTCAAAGTAATGATAGATTATATTAATTTATGAATAATGTAAATATTCAGACTTTTGAATGTGGAGGGGTTAAGATGAAAAAGAAATTGTTTGCACTATCGTTAACGGGAATGATGACATTAGGAGCTGTTGCACCATCTGCGTTGCCTGTTTATGCTGTCGGTGAAGGACCAAACTATAATGGAAACGAATCGATTCAAACTTCTAATCTATATACTTACGAAGAAATGGTAAAATACTTGAAAACCCAAGATGCAAAACAAGAAGCAATGGAGCTTGAAGTTATTGGTCAAACAGTGAAAAATAGAGATATTTATTTAGCAAAATATATGACTGACCCAAGCAATCCAACTGTACTAATTTTAACTCAACAGCACGGAAATGAACAATTAACAACTGAAGGTGCTTTAGAGTTTATTAAGCATCTTGGTACAAATAAAACAAAGGGTGTTCTTGAAAATGTAAATGTTCTTATTGTACCGATGTTAAATGCGGATGGTGCAATGGGTGATGTAAACTTTTCCCTTGAAGATTACGTGGCAGATGGCGGACGTCATTTAACACGTTATAATGCAGTGGGGACTGACTTGAATCGAGATCATGTTGATAAATTACAACCTGAAACACAAGCACTACACGAAAATGTGCTACAGAAGTATGATATTGATTATATGATCGACCTTCATCATCAAGGTACTGAATATGAACGAGATGGAGAATTAGTATCTGGTTCAATGCTCTATCCGACAAACGCGAATGTAAAACCAGAAGTGTTAGAGAAATCCAAAAAACTAGGTGCAGTCGTATTCAACGCTGTTGATTCAACGGGTTGGGGTCATATTGGCAAATATAATGGCGGTAGCGGCGAAAATATTGGCCGTAACGGTGCAGCGGTCCAATATGATATAGCGACGCTGTTATTTGAAATGCGCGGAATGTCTGATCATGAGGATCCTTCACGAGTAATCGGTCAAAAAAGTAATGGTTATTTAATTAAACAAACGGTCACGACGTTGGATGCCACTGTTAGAGCGATCGCAGACGGTTCAATTGAAAATGCAGATATTAGTTTCTGGGATACATTAGATACACAAACTCAACGACCTTCTGAAGAGTAATTGTGAGTTGAATAAGCGAAGCCATTTGATAATAATTCAAATGGCTTCTTTTTTATGTTAGAAGGTTTATCAATAAGAACATAGTGAGACCTTTTTTCTAGCCAACGTTCCATTTTACCTACGGAAAGAAGGAATATTCTAAATTATCTCTTGTTTACTAGTCTTGTAATCCTTAATAATTGAAAAATAACACTAATAAAGACTCAATTTTCTGAAAATATAAAATATTCTGTTTTGTTTTCTTTTTCAATCATGTACAATCTATTTCGAGCCCCAAAATAAATTGTAGATTGGGACAAGTATACTTAGGAGGGATTTTATGGAAAAGAAGTTTTCAAAAGTAATTTTACCAACAGCGTTGGCACTAACTGTAAGTGTATCATCTGCTGCCTACGCAAATCCGCAATCAACACCGAACGGACCTTACATTGAAGACAACCAGAATATTTCTCTATCAAGTTATATGTCAAATGCAGAATTAGCAACTAAATTACAAAAGCTCGAAGCTTCTTCCAATGGGAAGATGAAGCTGGAAGTTGCTGGCTATTCCAACCTTGCTCCCGATGGTTATCAAACCGAAGCGGACAAAGGGGAACCAATTTATGTAGCAAAATTTGGGGATAATGATCCAAATAAAAAACGTATATTAATTACCGCTCAGATTCATGGGAATGAGCAAATTGGAGCTGAAGCGGCTATTGATATTATTCAAAAGCTTTCTTCCAACGGGAAGGAAGTTGAAGAAATTTTAGAAAACGTGTCCATCTGGATTATGCCTCGTATTAACCCAGAAGGAGCGGATAATCAATATGAAGGTAAGTGGTATCCAACTCGTTATACCCATCAAACATGGTTGCCTGAAAATATCGGTCTTCCAGCAGATACGGTTGCTCCGTGGTACTATAATAGCGATGGTAGCGAAAGAGCTCAAAATAATGAAGGACGTGTCGTTTATGGTATTCCTGGATATGACCAAAACCGGGACTACAATCCAAATTTAGATTTTAGAGTAGAGAACCAAGACCTTAGCGAGGTTGCTTCGTTCTTAAACTCCCAATCTACAAATAACAGCAAATACGGTGGTTTCTATGTTACAGCAGAGGCACGTACTGTTACAAGTGTGTTTAAAGAGTTCCAACCGGATGTGTATGTAGATGTACATCACCGTGGTTTCAATACAGTATCTGATGAGGATAATCGTTCAGTACCTGTCCAATTCGCTGCAGTTGTTGCTGATCCATATACAGATCCATTCACTGGTGAACAATATGAAGTAGATGAAGATGTTCTGACGCTAGCTAAACAGGTTAATGCACTATCTGCATTAACATTGCAAAAAGGGCAATCCCATTTCGGTGCTGTTCAGAAATATCCTGATGTAAACTTACCAGGTACAGCTCTAGGAGCATTTGCATTAAATGATACTTCAATTATGTTAATTGAAATTAAAGGTCAAAGCCAAACATTAGGACAAAAGCAGGCCGGTATGCTGAAAGAAACGGTTACTCAACCACTCTTTGCAGTTTTCCAAGGACTTGCTGATGGATCTATTTATGAAGTTGATACGCAAGTTTATGATGATATTCCAGAGGCTTCAAATTCAATTAGTGATCCAACATCAAGAAACTAAAAAATGGTTCTATGAAGAGGGTGGCAGGTATTGCTATCCTCTTTTTTAACGAATTAAAGGGTTGCATCATTCCATCAATTTGGATAAAATTACCTCCTACGTAAATAAGAAGGAGCCGATAACTATGGTTAAAGTAAGGAAAGGGATGGGTAGTGACGCAGAACAGGTCATTACAGTCATGAAAAATGCAGAGGATTCGGGATTTATGTTATTTTCTCCGGGAGAAAGAAAAATAACTATTGATGGTTTAGCAAAACTGATGGACTCCCTAAATAATAGTCTCAAATCAAGTTTGTTTGTAGCAGTAGATAACAATCGACTTTTAGGTTACATCATTGTTCAAAATGATAAGCCATCACGCGTCGCCCATAGAGCATATTTAGTTATTGGTGTACATAGTGAAAGTCGGGGTAAAGGGGTTGGAACAGCCCTTTTTCATCACGTATTAGAATGGGCAAAGGAAGTGAAGCTTCATCGATTAGAATTAACGGTCATATCAACAAATGACGTGGCAATCAACTTATATAAGAAAATGGGATTTGAAGTGGAAGGGGTAAAGAAGCATTCCTTATTGATAGATGATGAATATGTGGATGAGTATTATATGTCGATTTTAATATAAATCTATGAAGAATTTGGCTGAAAGGAGTAGGGTTGTTTTGAAAAACGAAAATATCCTAACATCTTTAATAACAATTCGACCTATTAAAATAGAGGATTATCAATTTATTTTAAGTTGGAGTAAAGATATTTACTTTTGTTTAGCAAATGGTTGGGAGAACAATCGAATTGCAGAACAGCTCTATTCATGATGGGTTCAATGTGTAAATAATCCGCCAAAAAATTTTATTCGTAAGGGTATCGAGTTTCAAAATACGTTTATCGGATATGTAGATTTAGCATGTATGAAAGGAAATACAGCTGAATTGGGCATTGCAATTGGTGATAGTACACTTTGGGGAACAGAAAGTAGATTAATACAATAGAGACTAAGAAAATAATATTTAAGTTAAATGAACCTTTAACCCTGCATTGACTGCCCAAATATGATGTTCATGAAAAAGAAGTGTTCCCACTTTATCGATATCAATCCAATTCATAAGATGATCCTTTTCAGTAGGCTCTTGTTTTTTGTCCAAAAGGTGGGCCAAATAAAAATAGCTGTTACTAAGTAGGGGTTCCTTTTTACTATAATTTCGCCTTTAGGGTTGAACATCGTTGTCACGATATAATTTCTTTCTAAAGGAAATTGCTGTAACCACATGTAGCCGCTATCTGCGATACAGACATTTTCTCCATTTAAGCTTACTGTTAATGGTTCAGTTACCTCCAAAATATGTATTAAAGTGATGTATCCTTTAAATTTTTTTGAGTTGACAAAAGCCTGTGCACATTCTTTTTTTACTACACGTTTCCAATCTAAACGATTTCCGTATTTTCTTTTTAGCATTTGCCGCCTCCTATAGAAACAAGTATTTCTACAATATTACCATTTACTGGAGGTTTGTAGTGAGAAAATTAAAAAAAGATTCGGACCAATACATCCGTCTAGTTCCAACTAAAAGCATTACATATGATGTATTGAAATGAATTTGAGGAGGTGTTCGATTTGGGTAAAAACGTTGGTGGTGAATACGGTTATGGCGGTAACGACTATGGTAATGGCTCAGGCTTTGCATTACTAGTCGTTTTATTCATCCTTTTAATTATTGTTGGTGCTTACTTCTGGAACGGTGGCTACGGTGGCTACTAATTAACCAGTAATCATCCAGGCCCTCCAAATATTGGAGGGCTTTTCCTATTTAATCAATTACTTTAAATGAACCGTGATGAGGTACATCAATAGGCATAAAGTTTTTTAAATAACCTTTTAGTAGGAAGAAAACGGTATAAGCTGTTTCATAAAGAATTTCCCGATTCTTTAATAATGGGAAATCATAGCCAGTTAATCGATAACTGTTGAGAACAACTTCATAGGTTGACTCGTCTTTTAATGGCTCTCCTTTAAACGTAATATTCTTTACACGTTTTCCAACGGGATTCCTTATGTCAATCGTATAAGAGAGTCCGCCCCAAAAATCATATTGATAAGGTTGGGGTGTTTTTGGGTATACATTTGTACGAAAGTCAATTTTTCCCTCGTTATTCAATGCGAAAACAGCTGCACTACTTTCCATTAATTGTTTAATTTCAAATCCGAATAAGGAAATGACTTTTAGGGTATGTTCCCTCGTATTGAATACGATATCTCGGTTCGTAATGCTTCCTTTAAATCCTCCCTTTTCAAGGAAAGCGAGGTCGCATACAGAAATTTGTGCGCCTGTTGCTTTGATCTGCATGTCGTGAAGAAGCTGTATATAAGGGTGACTTGTTAACCTAGCCTTTAATAACCCTTCGTATGTATAATCCTTTTCTATATAGGTAATTTCCTCATCTAACCACCTTTCAACTTCTGAAGGATAAGAAGTATGGTCAGTTTTTAATGGATGAAATTTACCACTACTTTGTTTCGTTTCGCCATAAAAATTTACTTGAATCTCTATAAAGCCTTTTCCGTGGGAAGCAGGCTGGACTGTTAATGTTTGTTGAATTCTCTTATTGAAATATAAATGTTGATGTCCTGTTATAAGGAGGTCGATATCTTCCGTTAACTCTAAAATTTCATTTGCCTCGTTTTCACCTATTCGTTCTTGAAATATAGCTCCTGTTAAAGGGTCTTCGGAGAAACCACCATGATAGGCGACGATTAAATAATCGGGTTTTTCATAAGTCTTTACAAAAGTAACCCAATGTTGAATAGACTTAAGAGCGGATTGGAAAGAAAGATCGGTTAAATAGCCGTGTTCATCCCATAATGGGGTGAAATGAGTTGTAGCGCCGATGACAATAAATTTTCTTCCACGAATGATTTTCGTATAATAAGGTTTGGAAAAGTCTCCAATATTGCAGCTAATCCAAGGAAATCGAAATTGGGAGTGTAATTTTTTAATATTGGGCAAATGGTCGTTAAACTCATGGTTACCGTAAACGGCCACATCATACAATTCGTTTGCAAGGGTAATCATAGGGTGATTTTCATTGTTACTTATATGCTTGTAATAAAAAGAAGCTGGGCTACCATCTAAAAAGTCACCATTATCGATGACTAAGTCAGCCTTAAGACTTTTCATTTGATGAAATAATTGCTCAAACCGATCCAATCTACCATGTAAGTCACTCGTAATTAAAATCGTGATCGCCATAAACCTCACCCCTATATCTTTTTTATAGCATAATTTGAATGAGCGTTCAGCAAATCTTTTTTAATTTTTTTTTATGAAAAACAAAGGCGAATAGAGGGTTTGAAAGGTGACGAATTGGAAAAGCAGATTTTATTCATTTACATAATCCTGGGGAGTATGCTAAACTAATTCCAGAAGATAAAAACTATATATTGTGTTCATTTTTATTAGGTACTACTATATGTAGTTTAAAAGGGAAGTTCGGTCATGACGCCGACGCTGTCCCCGCAACTGTGAAGCTGACGAGGATTTTGAATACCACTGTGCAAATGCATGGGAAGGAAATCGGAGAATGAGGCTAAGCCAGGAGACCTGCCTATAAAAATGCGATGACATTTCTTCGGGGATTGAGAAATGGAGACGTTACCATTTTTCAATTTTTACGAACGTTTCCATAAAGGCTATTTCTTTTCGAAGAGATAGCCTTTTATTATTTTAACATTCTAACTACATATTGTTATAGCTGATTGAGGCAAGATATAAAACTTTGTCTAAAATCAGTAACAAAATATAGATTTAATAGATTAAGAAAGAGGGATTATATGAAACTATTTACGAAAACAATTTGCCCAAAATGTATGTGGGTAAAAACAGAAATACAACAAGCGGGACTTGAAGTAGAAATTATTAATATTGATCATAATGAAACTGAAAAACAACGGTTAATAGATGCAGGCTTTTTAACAGTGCCCGTTTTAGAACATGAAGGGAAGTTTATTGGGGATGTAAATGAAATTATCTCCCACATCGAGTTGGTTCATCAATGATTGCATATGCAAGTCGCACAGGAAACGTAAGATATATCGTTTCCAAAATAGAAGCAGAGTCTATTGAAATTCAAGAGGATTTACAAATAGACGAGCCCTATTTATTAGTTACTTATACAGATGGCTTTGGTGATATTCCAATGAAGGTATCACGATTTTTAGAACAAAATGAAGCCCATTGTAAAGGGGTAGTGGTAAGTGGTAATAGCAATTTTGGACCAAGTAACTTTGGTGGTGCCGGGGACAAAATAGCTGCCAAATATCAAATTCCTTTAGTCCGTAAATTAGATTTACGAGGTTACCAAGCAGATTATGAAGCAATTCAACAGTTTTATGAAACGAGGGTACTTGTATGAAGACATATTTAAAGTTAAATAATGATGTGTTAAATCGTTACAGCTCTACAGGACAATTGGAATTAGAAAAGGATCGTGAGGCGACACGCCGATACTTTTTAGAGTATGTAAATGTTCGGTTACGTTATTTTATCGACGTGGAAGAAAAGATTCGTTACTTAGTAGATGAAGGTTACTATGAGAGAGAATTTATCGAGCTGTATGATATGGATTTTATTAAAAAATTGTATAAAAAGGCTTACGATTACAACTTCCGCTTTCCATCGTTTATGAGTGCGAGCAAGTTTTATGATAGCTATGCATTAAAAAGCCGTGACGGAGAAGAAATTCTAGAAAAATATGAAGATCGTATTGTGATTATTGCTTTGTATTTAGCACAAGGTGATAGAACCCTTGCTGAACGAGCGGTGGAAGCGATGATGGAAGCTTACCAACCTGCTACTCCAACAGCATTGAACAGTGGGAAAAGAGCCCGTGGGGAACTAGTAAGTTGCTTTAAATTATCGATGGATGACTCGATGAATAGTATTGCTGAAAATATTGGGTATTGTTTAGAGCTATCCCGTTTAGGTGGAGGCGTCGGTGTTAACTTAACGGATTTACGTCCCCTGGGTGATCCAATTAAAGGCATATTAAACCGTGCGAGTGGCGTTATTCCAGTGGCCAAGCTGTTAGAAAATGCTTTTAGTTATTCCAATCAACTCGGACAACGCAATGGTTCTGGGGTTGTATACTTGAATATTTTCCATGGTGATATAGAAAACTTCATTTCATCGAAGAAGCCAAATGCTGACGATAAAATACGATTAGCAACTCTTTCAACGGGTATTATTATTCCAAGCATTTTCTTTGAATTAATGAAACGGGATAAAGATATAGTATTATTTAGCCCATATGATATTTATAAAGAATATGGGAAACGCATGTCGGAAATATCTATCTCCGAAATGTATTATGAATTACTAGATAACCCAAATATCAGAAAAATTAAACGATTGAATGCCCGTAGACTTTATACAGAAGTGAAAAAAGCCCAATTTGAATCGGGTTATCCTTTTGAAATTTTTGATGACAATGTAAATGATGTTCATCCATTGAAAAATATTGGACGAGTTAAAATGTCTAATCTTTGTACGGAAATACTTCAAGTACAAGAGACAAGCGTCATTACAGACCAAGGAGAGCCGAATGAATACGGCTTAGATGTTTCCTGTAATTTAGGATCCATCGATATCCATGCAGCAAGTAAGACGGATGATTTTGGACAATTAGTTGATACAGCAATGCGTTTACTTACGAATGTGTCACAGATGACATATATTCAAAATGTGCCGTCTATCGCAAAAGCGAACAAAATTATGCATTCTGTAGGGCTTGGAGCAATGAATTTACACGGCCATTTAGTGACTCAAGGAATTCTTTATGGTTCAAAGGATTCGGTTGACTTTATCGATTGTTTTATGGAAGCAATGAATTACTATTCTTTAAAAACATCTATGGAAATTGCAAAAGAGCGTGGAGAAACGTTCCATCGATTTGAAGAGAGTGAATATGCATCAGGTGCTTACTTTAAACAATATGTGGAGAAGGAAGAAAAAGAACTTTCTCCGGTAGTATTAAATGCCCTTGGTAAAGTGCCTATTATTACAAAACAAATGTGGCAAAAACTAAAAGAAGAAGTGATGGAACACGGCTTGTTCCATTCCTATCGATTAGCTATCGCACCAACAGGAAGCATCTCTTATATTCGGAGCTGCACAGCATCTATTGCACCTTGTACTGAAAGAGTGGAGGTTCGGGATTACGCTGACAGTCGTACTATTTACCCGATGCCCCATTTAAACAATGATAATGCTCACCTTTACGTGGAAGCATATGATGTGAATGCCTATGATTTAATCGATTTATATGCAGCTGCCCAAAAACATGTCGATCAAGGGATTTCTATGACTCTTTATGTAACAGATGCTTGGACAACGGAGCAACTAGCGAAAATTTATATTTACGCATGGTCGCGCGGAATTAAATCGGTTTACTATGTCCGTCAACGTCTACAAACATTAGAGGAGTGTGTCGCATGTCAAATTTAGTTTATGAGGCAGTCAATTGGAATAAACCGACGAGTGAATTAGCACAAATTTTTTGGGATCAGCAATGGAAGCAAATTTGGTTTCCAGAAGAAATAGCTGTGAGTAAAGATATCAAACAATGGCAAAGTTTCGAGCATCAAGAAACGTATAAGAAGGTATTTGCAGGGCTTACGCTACTGGATACGGTGCAAACGAATATTGGGATGAATCAAATCGCCACTTATGCAACGGATTTACAAGAAAAAGCGGTATTTACTGTGTTTGGTGCCTTTGAAGCGATTCATGCTAAATCCTACTCTTATATTTTCACAACCCTTTGTACGAATTCAGAAATTGATGAGTTATTTGAATGGGTAAAAAAGAATGAATATCTTCAATATAAAGCAAGTAAAATTAGCGACATTTATAATAGCATAGAAGAGGGTAACTCCGAATCTTTATGGAAAGCGATGTTCTCTTCCGTTATGCTTGAATCTTTCCTATTTTACTCTGGATTTTTCTATCCGTTATATCTAGGTGGACAAGGGATTCTACGCAACTCGGCAGAAGTAATATCTTTAATTTTACGTGACGAATCAATCCATGGGGTTGCAGTTGGCTTCTTCGCCCAAAATTTATTTAAACAATTTTCTGCTGAAAAACAGGATGAATTAAAGGTTTGGGGATATGAGTTACTGCTAGATTTATATCATAATGAAATGGCTTATACAGATGATGTATATGCAGAAACGGGATTATCGCCTGAAGT
The DNA here is from genome assembly GCF_045369345.1 of Ureibacillus sp. 179-F W5.1 NHS. Lineage (NCBI taxonomy): Bacteria > Bacillati > Bacillota > Bacilli > Caryophanales > Caryophanaceae > Ureibacillus > Ureibacillus sp. 179-F W5.1 NHS. The sequence continues at coordinate 29,986 of NZ_JBIQFG010000041.1, forward strand.
TAAGTCATATGTTCGATATAACGCCAACAAAGCGCTTATGAACGTTGGTTTTGATCCAATGTTCCCGGAAGAAGAAGTGAATCCTATCGTTATGAACGGTATTCGTAATGAAGGGTCAACATATGACTTCTTCTCGCAAAAGGGTTCAACTTATGCGAAAGCGAAAGTAGCCCCAATTACAGATGATACTTTCAATTTTGGTGATAGAAAGTAAGTTAAATAATGACTCGAAGAATCAGAAAGGGTTCTTATAGATAAGGGTTTACTAGACAGCTTGCATGGAAAATGCAAGCTGTTTTTACTTTTGGCTCTAAAATATTTGTTGGGGTACAGATAAAATTCAGAAAAAATAAACACGCAATCTCCTAATTTTGTTAGACT
>NZ_JBIQFG010000042.1:0-28961 GCF_045369345.1 Ureibacillus sp. 179-F W5.1 NHS
TATTATTTTTTCTCGACATAGAAAAATCCCCTTTAAGTAAAATGTTATCTACAGCGTACTGTAGTTTTTTTAACATTGTCTACTTAAAGGGGATAATATCATCTGTCAGGTTTTTGTATTAAGGTGCCGCTATTCCTTCTATTACCATCTCTTTTACAGGAAGGAATAATTCACCCGTTGCGTAATAAGTAATCGCAACTTGATCCCCTTCTTGTAAATAAATAACTAAAGGAACATTTTGCGTGCTAACCGTAAAGTTTTGACCAGTATTTAATAAGAATGAAACGACCGTATAATCACCTACCCGTTCTTTATACACCCGTTCAACTTGCCCTGTAATGGTAGCCTCTTCGGAATTGGATGTTCCATCAACGGTACCTCCACCACGACTAAGGGCAGTTTTATACTGCTTTAAAGCATCATTTGGTGTCGTACCATAAGCTGAAATTTCAGGGTTTGCTGCTGATACGATAAAGTAGTTTTGTAAAAATCCATTCGAGTCTAAAACTGGAGCTAACCAGCTTGCTTCACCATAGAAGTTATATAAAATTGGCATTTCACCTTGCCATTCTTTTTCGATAAATTTCTTTTCAATGATATCTAGAGCTCCTTGGGAATCCATATATGATTCTTCCAGACTTCCTGTAAAGTAAGTCGATTCACCTGTACGGGCATTCGTTAATGAATATCCTAACATCGAATCTACCCCTTCTTTAGGGCTTGTAAAATCAGTGAAATAATACATTTCACCCTTTTCATTGAAAACTGGGCTTACATTAGCTTCTGTTCCTTCGTCAGAAGGTATCTTCACGTCTTTTTTACCGAATACGCTATTCCAGAAACCATGAACGTATTTACCAAAATAACTATTTTGAAGACTAACCGATTCAGGAGATACCGCTCCGTCAATAAATTCAGGTACTTCATCTAAAGTTAATACTTCTGAATCTCCTGTCTCTGCGTCAACCATAACAATCCCCTTAACATCAAATCCGTTGCGGGCCGTAACGAACTCACCGTAAGAGCGAATGTAATATGGTTTCCCATCATCATCTACTTCCAACTGAGGTTCTCCATAGAAAATTAAAGTTGGATTTTCAAGACGCATATGACGTTCTAAATTATGATTTAAAAAGGCAGACGGTACATAAGCCATTTCTGCTTCTACAAACTTCGGATTATCCGTCGAATCTGTAGCGCTCATCGTGAAATAACCAGGTGTCGTTTTACCGTTAAACCATTTGAAGAACCCAGAGAATTCAACAGGCGCAATATAAACATATTCATCGTTTACTTTTTGAATTTGTAAATTTCCTAACTGATAGTAACTAGTATTTGGTACTTGCCCAAAGGCTTTTTTCATTTTATTTTCCGCAAATCGTGGCGGTACGCTAGCAGGTGTTTGTGTTTCATCGAACGGTTCAATTTCAACCTGTTCATCCATTTTTGCAGATTCATATTTTTCATTTGCATTCCAAAGAGGAGCAGATAATAAATACCCTAATAAAATTAAACTAGCTAAAAAAACAATTCCTTTAAAGGTTTGTTCAACTCCAGTAGATAAAACAGCACCTATTAATGCTAAAACTGGTAATATATAGACAAAGATAGTCCAGTGTAGATCAATTTTTGTTATATATAGTATTGCTAAACAAATAATAAAACTTGCTATTAGAACACTGATTAACGTTTTAACTAATTGCTGAGTCGTTAATTGCCCTTTATAAATCTTTTTGGAAAGTGGGACAATGAGAATCGTTGCAATCACAGCAGCTATTAGCGCCAAAATGAGAGTCTGTGTCAATAGAATCACCCTTTCTTATATCTCTTTTACGGAATAGCCCCTTAAATAGTTTCATAAATAATTAAAAAAGGAGTGTTCATTATCGTATTACACAAATGGATAATTGGTTTATTTATTGTTTTCGGGTTTTATTACGTCTTTTTATTAGACACCATTAGCGATCCGTATGTAATGGTATTTAAATTAATACCGATGGTTTTAGTCATTTTGTTAGCTTTTCTATTTAAAGTTGAGCATATTATCCCTTATAAAACATTAATGATTATTGCTCTTATATTTTGTGCCATCGGGGATTATACATTGCAATGGTTTATCATTGGGCTTATTAGTTTCCTAATCGGTCATATTTTTTATATTCGAGCTTTCCTATCAACGAAAGAACAGGCTACTCCTTTATGGGTAAAGGTTATCCTTATCGTATATGGAGTTATTATGTTAATTTGGATTGGCGGAACTTTAATTCAGAAAAATGAGCTTATTTTAGCATGTGCAGTTACAATTTATATGTTTGTCATATTAACGATGGGGTGGACCTCCTTTAGAGCAGGCTCTAAATATGCTGTAGCCGGGGCGATATTATTTATTATTTCCGATTCTATATTAGCTATTAACAAGTTTGTTATAAACGTAGAATTTTCCCATCAGCTTATTATGCTAACTTATTATAGTGCACAATTATTAATGGCTTTGAGTATTCCAAATTATTCCGCAATTCGAAGCAACGTGATACAATAGAAGCACTAAACAATGAGGGGGATTATCCATGAAAGAAACAGTCATTGAACGATTAATTCGCTACGCTAAAATTGATACACAATCAGATCCAGAAAGCTCTACAACACCTTCTACTGAAAAACAATTTGATTTATTAAATCTATTAAAAGATGAACTAGAAGAAATCGGGCTAACAGAGATCACATTAGACGAAAATGGATATTTATTTGCCACTTTACCAGCTAATACGGACAAAGACATTCCAACAATCGGTTTCCTAGCACACGTTGATACGTCTCCCGACTTTTCTGGAACAAACGTAAATCCTCAACGTATCGATAATTATGATGGTGGAGATATTCGACTAAATGATGAACTTACAATGTCTCCTAGTTACTTCCCAAATTTAAAAAACTATGTCGGTCAAACACTAATTACGACGGACGGTACGACTCTGTTAGGAGCCGATGACAAAGCCGGTATTGTTGAAATAATGACTGCCATGGAATATTTAGTACAACATCCAGAGATTAAGCATGGCAAGATTCGTGTTGCGTTTACGCCTGATGAAGAAATCGGCCGTGGACCTCATAAATTTGATGTAAAAGCTTTTGGAGCGGATTATGCTTATACAATGGATGGCGGTCCACTAGGTGAACTGCAATATGAAAGTTTTAATGCTGCTGGCGTTAAAGTAACAACTCGTGGTACTAGTGTCCATCCGGGTTCAGCAAAAAATAAAATGGTAAATGCGATTACTTTAGCCATTCAATTCCAAAATTCTATGCCAAAGGAAAGCGTTCCTGAAAAAACAGAAGGCTATGAAGGTTTTATTCATTTAATGAACTTCAACGGTCATATTGAAGAAGCAAAACTTTCATATATTATTCGTGATCACGACCGTGAAAAATTCGAAGCGAAAAAGGCCCATTTCCTAGAAGTTGAACAAATGGTGAAAAACAAGTACGGCGAAGATGCGATTACTGTTGAAATTGAAGATCAATACTATAACATGCGTGAAAAAATCGAGCCCGTTAAAGAAATCGTTGACATCGCCTACAAAGCAATGGAAAATTTAAATATCGAACCAATCATTGAACCTGTTCGTGGAGGTACAGATGGTTCTCAACTATCCTTTATGGGTCTCCCAACTCCAAACATCTTTGCAGGTGGGGAGAACATGCATGGTAAATTTGAATTTGTATCTGCTGAAACAATGGAAAAAGCAACAAGAGTGATTTTAGAAATTATCCGATTGTACGAGGAACAAGCAAAATAATACATTTTACGAAGTAAGATTTGTTTTCTTACTTCGTATTTTTATCGATATAATAGTTGGAAAATTCAGTTTACATACTTCGTTAAATCTTGAATAGGAAGTAGGTTGTTTAATTGAAAGAGATTGCTTTAGGTATATTAGCCGCATTATTCTTCGCTGTCACATTTGTCTTAAATCATTCAATGGAATTGGAAGGTGGCAGCTGGCTTTGGAGTTCTTCATTACGTTACTTCTTCATGCTTCCTTTTCTATTAATTATCGTATTTTCACGAAAAGGATGGAAACCACTTACGTTTGAAATAAAGTCCCAACCAACTAAATGGTTACTTTGGAGTTTTGTAGGGTTTGGATTATTCTACGCCCCCCTTACCTATGCAGCTTCCTTTGGACCTGGTTGGCTCGTCTCTGGAACATGGCAATTTACTATTGTGGCTGGTGTTTTATTAGCTCCCCTATTTGTTACAGTTATAGATGGAGTAAATGTTCGTCAAAGAATACCCATTCTATCATTAATTATTTCTTTTGTAATATTAATAGGGATATTCCTAATTCAAATACCACAAGCACAAACTTTATCATTTAAAACGTTTATACTCGGTATTTTACCGGTTTTAATCGCTGCCTTTGCCTATCCGTTAGGAAATCGAAAAATGATGGAAGTATGTGGAGGACGACTCGATACGTATCAACGAGTTCTTGGTATGACTATCGCCTCTTTACCGATTTGGATTTGTCTTGCAATCTATGCCCTAATGACAGTCGGGCTCCCTTCTGGAAATCAAGTTTTTCAATCTTTTATAGTAGGAATTAGTTCAGGAGTTATTGCTACGACTTTGTTCTTTATTGCAACGGATCGTTCCCGTGAGGATCAAGGAAAATTAGCTGCCGTTGAAGCAACCCAATCAACCGAAGTTCTATTTGCCATTATGGGAGAAATGCTTTTATTAGGTATTCCTTTACCAACCCCAATTGCATTAATAGGAATCGTAGTTATTATTTTGGGCATGTTATTACATAGTTATCACACCATGCTCGTTGCAAAAAAATCGGTGCTAAAAGAAAAAGAGGCCGAGCTTCAAAGTTGAAGCCGGCCTTATAAAGTGTCCCAACGTTCAATTAGGGGGGAGAACGTTAGATTAGTATACTGGAGAAAAGCTTACTACATTTAAGTAATAAGTTTTTGTTTATACGATAATGATAATCATTTTCATTTAAAATGTCAACATTTTTACCAATTTTTTAATATTGTTATAACGATTCCCTTTAATATAGCCATTCAAATACTTAAAATTGGCATTTCCATACCGATTCCGTTACCTATATTTGAAAAAATCTCCCATTATCCCTTTTTTCTAATAGACGGGAAAAAGAACTTCTCTGTTCCATCATTTAAAATTGGTTCATGATCCCCCTTACTATGTGTTAAAACTTCATCAAAAAAGACGAAAATGTTATAGTTAATGTAAAAAAGAAGGTGAACGAAATGCCTGCCCTTACCTATGAACAAATACGTGTTTTAAACTCCTTTAGTATTTTTACAGAGGACCCTGAACGCCCATTATTTACATTAGAAAATTTACATAGAGATTTTTATTTAACCGATTTTAGAAATTTAATGATGGGGATCACGCAAGCAAATACAGAAGCTGCTGCCATTTCCCACTTTGGAAGACGGTTTGGAATGTTCATTGCTACCCAATTTCATATGCTAGCGATGTATGATGAAATATGGGATGGTAAAAGGGAAGATATTCGATATAGTCTGATTAATGAATTTGGTGTCAATACCCTCGGTACTTTCATCACACCTAACGATTTCCGTTATGTGGAAGATAATGAACGGGAATATGTCATTGGTAAATTATTATATCAATGCCATGAAGTCATTTTGCAATTACGAAAAACAACTTCCATCTCCCCTTTAACTTTATGGGAAAATATTTTTGGATATATGTTGTGGAATTATTATGAACTGCTGGAAAATCCATTACTTGCTGACCGCGCTTTTGAGGATCTAGAAATTTTAGAAGATACGAAAGTATGGCAACGTTTTTCAAATAAATCGTGGTTTTACCAATATACAGGGGGAAAAATTCCAGCCCAATTAGTAAATAAACCTTTACGGAAAAGTTGCTGTTTTTCAAAGGATGTTCCTGGCTTATTGCGATGTGAGTTTTGCCCGATGAAATAACGAATAAAAAACGCATGAGTGTTATTTTTTTTCAACATTCATGCGTTTTTTCTATAAATAATTATTACTGCTGCACTTTTTATCTTTTCTTCTTGTAAATAACTACCCAATCATTTTCTAACGATTTCATTGCAACCCCTATAAATCCTTCTTGTATAAGCCTTTGTTGAGTTTCTATATCGCCCATCGAAATCGTTACCGGTTCATCTTCATAGATTGGTTCTTCACGTAAGTCTAAAGCAAAAACATAACGTAATTTCCCACCATAAATATATTTTAAAGCAACTATATAAAACCCTTGGGCAAATTTATCTTTTAAACTCGCAATATTATAAGGCATGACGGTTGCCGCTAGATAATCATATTGATTCATATCGATTTGTCGCATAATCACTTTCGCTAATGTTTTTTGTAAACCATACCCTCGATAATCGGGATGGACGTTGGATATTTCTTGATAAAGAACTCGTTTCAAATCTGATTCATCTACTAATCCAATATCATATCCTAAATGTTTTTCATCGATTTTTGGAGCTACTACTGCACGGAATGCGATTAATGTCTCCCCAACAAATGCACCGATGATTAATCCACTACCTTCGAGCATAACTAAAAATTCTTCTTCAGATAACGGTTGTAGAATGTCTTTATTAGGCAAGGCATCATAAACAACCTCTTGCAAATCAAGTACTTTTGGCAAATGACTTTTATCGAGTACTTTCACAAAAAATGGTTGCTTGTCCAACAAGCCTTCATAAATTCTATTCACCCTACTCACCTACTTTGTCCGAATGTTGGGTAAGTTGGGTAAGTATTGCTTCATTCACCTCTACACCTAAACCAGGACGTTCATTTAATTGAATAAATGGAATGATATAGCTTTTCTTTAAATCTCCTAAATCTTGAGAGAACTTAACAGGACCAGTCAATTCCACACTTTTTATAATTTTCTTTGAGAAAGCTACATGGAAACCTGCTGCTGAGCCAATTGAAGATTCAACCATTGATCCAACTTGACATTCGATCCCTGCCATCTCAGCCATATTAGCAAGTTTCATTGCAGGGTATATACCACCGCACTTCATTAACTTAATATTGATTTTATCGGCCGCTCGTTTCGCAATAATTTCTCGCATGTCGTGCATATCACGAATTCCTTCATCAATCATAATTGGTACTGTAGATTTTGCCTTAATTTCCACCATAGCATCGATATCATCTTGTAATACCGGTTGCTCTAACCAATCAATTCCTAACCCTTCCAAATGACGTACAGCTTGAAGGGTATTGGCGCTATTCACCCAGCCTTGGTTCACATCTACGCGAATGGCGATTTCTTCTCCGACGCGTTCACGAACCGCTTTAATTCGCTTTACATCACCAGCAACATCCACACCGACTTTCATTTTAAATGACCGATAACCTTCATTCACCTTTTCTTCGGCTTCATCCGCCATTTTGTCTGGATCATCGATACTTAATACGTGGGTTACTGGGAATTTTTCATGATAACGTCCACCTAATAATTGATAAACAGGAACTCCTAATTTTTTTCCTACTACATCAAAACAAGCAATATCGATAGCTGCTTTAGCAGCAGGTGCTTTGTGTACCTTTTTATCCATCATTTCATGAATTTTTTCAAATTCCATTGGATTTTGACCAATGATAGATGGTGCCAACGTATACTTCAACATAGCATAAGTAGAGTCAGGTGTTTCCCCAGTAATATGTTCATCTGGAACACATTCTCCCCAACCTACAAGGCCACATTCGGTTGTCAATTTTACGATAATTGATTGAATATGAGGGTAAGTAGCGTAACTAATAATGAACGGTTTAATTAAAGGTAAATTTACTGCAAAAATTTCAATTTGTTTAATTTTCATTATTCTAAACTTCCTTTTATCTCTCTTTAGTCGTTATCCTTTTTGCTGCATTGCTTAGTAAAGTTGTTAATACATTTGCTCCTGTAATCAACGCCTCTTTATTGAACGTCATTTTAGGGTGGTGTAATCCAGGTGCTAAATCTGCCCCGATACCGATCATTGTCGCTTTTAAATGGGGACGTAAAACAGTATAGTAATGGAAATCATCGCTCCCTGGTGTGGAAATTGGTTGCTCTAAGCATTCCATCCCTAGCGACTCGATAATGGAAGCTTTCGCCATTTCCATTGCTTCCGCAGAAACTTCTGCTCCCGGCGTTTTATCAACCCAATCCCAACAAATCTTCACTCCAAACATGTCACCTATCGACTTAAACCCTCCCTCGATTCGTTGTTGAATTTCGTCCAAAACTGCATTCTTTTGGGCACGTACATCCATCGAGAAAGTCGCATTTCCAGGAATAATGTTTGTGCTTCCTCCATCCGCGACGATTTTTGTCAGCTTCGCACTATATACTTCAAAAGGATTAATATAAATATTCTTTAACATCTGTTGGATTGCAAAAATAACATCTATTGCATTTTTTCCTTGGTGCGGTCTGGCACCATGGGCATCTATCCCATGAATGGAACCATTCAAAAATAACGCTGCCCCATGGTGAATAGCAGGGGTAATTTTCCCAAGAGGTAATTCTTCTATTGGACGTAAATGAACTCCGAACAAGTGCGATACATCATCTACAACTCCACGTTTGACCATTTCAATTGCTCCACCGCCTGTTTCTTCGGCCGGTTGAAAAATAAATCGAATTCGTTTATTTAAAGGTTGATCCTTTAACTGAAGGAGTGCACCTAAAACGATAGAAATATTCGCATCATGTCCACAAGAATGGTTCGCACGCATTTCTCCATCTACTTCTTGCCATAATGCATCAATATCTGCCCTTATTGCAATCACTTCTTTTCCTTGACCGATTTCAGCAACAAGACCCGTTAAATCAGAAAATAATTTATAATTGACTCCCATTTCATCTAAAATCGATGCAATTTTTTTAGTCGTCTCTACTTCTTTCCAACTAACTTCTGGATTTTCATGAAAATGCTCAAACCATCCATAGATAACTTCTTCGTATGTTCTAACCTGACCCATGTTTTCGCACCTCGATTTTCAATTCACTTATTCTATTATACATAACCACCTTATAAATATTAACCGCTTCTGCCTACCAATCAAAATTAAGAGAAAGGAAGGAGATGATATGTAATAAAAAAACGACAAATTCCTTAAAGGATTTGTCGCCGCCAACAGATTTTATAAATCGGAGAAGAACCCAGGTGGATATTCTTCGTAATGATTTGATTCCTCATCTATACTTTCTTCCATTTCGTCAAATTCTATTTCTAATTTCTCATCCAATAAATAAGTTTCAAACCTAGATAATAATAAATTATTCACCTTGTGCAACACTCCTTAGTTTGAATTTTCAGATATTTTATATCATACACAGTTTACCCTTCAAATACAACAAGATACTGTTAAATATGCAATAAAAGTATTAAAACAATCTCAATTTGCGATAAATGATTTCCACAATGATTTGAACGTAAAAAAATCCCCCTTTTATAGAGGGACTTCAACCATTCCTTTTTATGATTTACTTCCTATTAATTTATTTTTAATACGGATGGAAATGAACTCTAAAATAAGCGCAATAAGTAATGCGAAATAAGTAATCATCCCTACTTCATGTAAATCATAATAGAAGCTTGATGCCATAAACAACTCAAATCCAATACCACCTGCAGCCGCAGCCGCTCCCATCGCGATTGCTACACCATAGTTTGTTTCAAAGCGAAGGAATGTCCAGGACACCATATAAGACGAAGTTTGGGGTAACACAACATGTACGATAATGTGCCACCATTTTGCTCCAGTCGCACGTAATGCTTCAATCATTCCTTGATCAATCTCTTCAAAGGACTCGGCATAGGCTTTTGTTAAATAGGCAATGGTATGTAACGTCATCCCTAAGATTGCCGCCACACTACCTAGCCCCGCTACGATAGCAAAGATTAATACCCATAATACGGTAGGTACCGCGCGAATAAAGGAGTTAAAAGCAATAATGATATTCGAAATGTAGGAAGGCATTAAATTTTTTGCACTTAGTATCGCTAAGAAAAAGGAAATTACTGCACCAATTAATGTAGATAAAAAGGCCAATGCTAACGTAATTAAAATTTGATATAACGCTGCACTTATCGTAACTTGACTTAAAGCTGGCTGTAAAAACATCATTTTTAAATTGTCTAAAGTATAGAAAATAGCCGTTTGTATATCAATCGCGCCATATTCTAAAAAAAATGGTGCTACAATCGTAAATAGAACGAGAAAGCTTAAAATAGAGTGCAACACAAAATTTGAACGATTAAACGTCTTTATTTGAATCTTGCCATTTCGCACCTTAATATTACTCTGCATGGATGAGGTAGCCTGCATTATAAAATGAGCCTCCTAACTTTATTTGAAATAAATTCAATAGTAATAACGACCACAATGATACAAATGGTAATTAAACCTACTGTTTCATAATCGAGTCGTTTATAATACAAATCGAACAAATAACCTATCCCAGTACCCGTTAATAACCCAACAAGGGTAGCACTTCTAATATTTGTATCAATCATGAAAAATAACCAACTGACCATTTGCGGCAAACTTTCAGGAAGTACCCCTCGGAAAACCATTTGGAAATATGTAGCCCCTGTCGCGTTCAATGCTTCAACAGATTCCATACTTGCTTCGTCTATAGTTTCGATAAACGCACGAACTAAAAAACCAAAAGTAGTAAAGAATAGCGCAAAATAACCTGTTACAACATTATGACCGAAGGAAATGACGAGCACTAATGCCCATGCCACGACCGGAATGTTTCGGAATACAGATGCAATAAATCGTGAAAATACTGCAAGGGGTTGATTTACTTTCGTTGTTTTCGATCCAAATAAAGCGAAGAACAGTGCAAACAAACCAGCTGTTGTTGTTGAAATAATTGATAATACAATCGTTTCCCATAGTTTCGCTAATACTTTAGAGAAATTTTCCATCGCTTCAGCACCAGGAATTAAATTCGCGGCCATCCAAGCAATCGTTCCAGGTATAGATTGAAATCCTTCAACAAAATTAAAATCGGTTATCATCGAAGTCCCCATCGTAATGAGTAACATGATGAGTAACACTAAGGTCATATGAATTTTCTTTTTTTTAATTACATCAAGACGATTTTCCATTACTTTTGCACCGTCCTATTCCAAAATCAAATCTTCAATTTCTGATCCATAAATGTCACGGATAGCAGCGTTCGAAAGCTTTTCAGGTATACCATCGTAGACAATTTTCCCTTTATTTAACCCAATTACTCGATCAGAATATTTCAACGCTACATCGACTTGATGAAGATTGACTAATACGGTAATCCCCATCGTTTCACAAATATCCTTTAAATGATCCATGATGACCTTTGAAGCATTCGGATCGAGGGAAGCAATCGGTTCATCGCAAAGCAGTAGCTTTGGTTGTTGTACTAATGCTCTTGCAATTCCGACACGTTGCTTTTGCCCACCACTTAATTGATCGCATCGTTTATAGGCAAATTCTTTCATACCGAGTTTGTCCAAAATCGTTAATGCTAGCTCCTTTTCCTCTTCTGAAAAAAGACTAAACACACCTTGTATGGTCGATTTATAACCGAATCTCCCATGTAACACGTTCTCAAAAACAGTTAATCGTGATACTAAATTATAATGTTGAAACACCATGCCGATTTTCGAACGTTGTTTTCGTAAATCTGCCTTTTTTAAAAAGGTCATCTCAGTATTATCAAACACAATACTTCCACTTGTTGGGTCAATCATTCGATTAATGCATCTTAGAAAAGTTGATTTCCCAGCACCAGATGGGCCAATGATTGAAATAAACTCCCCTTGTTTTAATTCCATTTGAATATCTTGAAGAACAGGTGTGCCGCGATTATAACTTTTAAATAAATCTTGGACTTTTAAAATGACTTCGCCCTTCTGGACTTTTTTTGAAATCTCGGCTTTCGAAATGATTGGCTCCTTATTCAAAACCTGTTGCATTGTGACAACTCCTTTTTATTAACTCAAGCTTCTTTTAAACATCATAATAATTTTTAAAAAGAGAACTTATAAAGGTTTATAAGCTCTCTCTTTTCTTCTCAAAAATTATTTTGATAATTCACGGATTGGATCGAACCAATCGTCTTCAGCAGTTACAAATCGTTCATTTCCACCTTCAGATTTTTCGAATAAACCAGGTGTTTCAGATCCTTCTGGAACAAAAATTTCCTCATTGTTTGTAGTTTCATCAGAAGTAAATGCTTCTTCTAATGCCGTAATTTCCTCTGGGGAAAGTACAGACTCATTTACTACGAACGGAGCGTTTAATACTGGTGTTACAGAAATTAATGTAAATTCTTTACCAGTTAAATTGTTGAATGGAGCTGCTGCATCATCTTTTACTTTATAAACAGCACCTGGTGTATTAGCTTCCCCTTCTACTAATTCCACATAGTTTGATACACATGTATCACAGAAAGCAGAAACGTCAGAACGTTCCATTAACATGTTGACAGCGGAACCTTGGTGTGAATCACCAAATAATACTTCTGGGAATAAATCGTTCGATTCTGCTAAATCTTCTGCCGTTAAATCTTTGTACTCTTCTTGCTCTCCAAAGTGACTAATGATCGCTTCGGAAGGTACTTTAAATCCTGATGTTGATGAAGCTGATACGAACGAGAAACGTTTACCAGCAATTTTATTTATATCGAATTCGCCATTTGTTTTATATTCTTCGGCTTTATCTTTTGGTACTGCTAACCAGCTATAATATACTGCGTCATCAAGAGTTCCAGATGCACCAGATGGAACGACTAAAGGTTGTACGTCTGAACTTTTTTCATTTGCTTCGATATAACCTTGAGCTCCCATAAAGGCAACATGAGCATTGCCGTTTGCAATCGTTTCAATTGCAATCGCATAGTCTGTAGTTAATTTATGTTCTACTTCACGGCCTGTAGCTTCAGAAATTAATGAACCTAATGCATCACGGGCTGCTTTTAATTCGTTGCCCGACTCATTTGGATACCAAACAACCGTTAAGGGTTCGTCACTTTTTGAAGTTTCTTCGTTACTTGCATTTTCTTGATTACTTGATGTTTCATCATTTGCATTAGCATTGTCAGTATTTGCAGCCTCGGAGTTACAACCAACTAAGGCTAAAACTGCTAAAATACTCATGAAAATAATAGCAACAAACTTTTTCTTCATTTTAATCTCCCTTTAATTTCATAGTTTTTTGTAGATTGTATTCTACACAAATTATTAAAACACATATTTATCGGTTGAAAAGCAGTCTCCAAAACACTTAACAATTATTAACATCTATTTAATAAACGGGACATGCTCTATACTTTCCACTATATAATTTTCGCTATTTAAAACCGCGCCGTAACGCCCATGGTCATCAGAACCGCCCGTTAAAAATAGATTGTAATCTCGTGCAATTTTTACAATTCTATTAACTTGTTCTTCATTATGATCTGGATGAATAGATTCCACCCCTTTTAATCCATAGGGTACTAGTTCCTCTGCTATATCATAAGAATTCAATTGGCCTGGGTGAGCGACAACTGCGTACCCACCATCTGCTCCAATTGCTTTAACTGCTTCAAAGGCATCTAAATAGTCTATATCCCCGGAAGCTACCCCATTTCCTTTAAACAACGATTTATATAATGTCTGGTACTGTTTGGAAGTATATGGGCTATTTGTAAGAGCGTTCATAATATGTTGTTTATAAAGTACGCCTCCCTCTTTAACATAGGCCATAACCTGTTCTTCCGTAATATCGTATCCAGCAGATATAATTTGCTTTAACTGCCATAACGAATGCTCATGTCGTCTTTGCAAAAGTCGATCACACAACGCTTTAATATGATGATTTTGTTTGAAATCGTAGCCTAATATATGAACCTTTCGTTTTCTTTTGAAATCATAGGCTGAGATTTCAATACCCGGAATAAATTGAATATCATATTCTTTTGAAACCTTAAAGGCTTGTTCAATATGATCAGTCGTATCATGATCCACAATACTAATATGCGTTAAACCTTTATCCCTCGCCTTTTGAAATAACTCTTCAATCGTATCCGCACCATCTGAATAGGTGCTATGCATATGAAGGTCAATTTTCAACTGCATTCACCACCGCTTTTTGCATTGTAAATACTTCATCACATAAGCCGTCCATAAATTCTAAATCGTGGAAAATTCCGATTAACGTTGTTCCTTGTTGCTTTAATTTTTCGATTGATTCCCTTACCTTTAACTTTGAAACATCGTCTAGACTGGCTGTCGGTTCATCTAACAATAATAAACGGGGCTTTTTTATAACAGCTCTCGCGATATTGAGACGTAATTTTTCCCCACCTGAAAAGTAATTCGGGTAATTATTCCATAATGATTCATCTAAATCGAAATGTTTTAATGTTGCTTTTGCTTCTTTTATCGCCTGTTCGCTGTTCATTCCTGCTTCTAACGCAGATTGCTCGACCAGTTCAAATGCTGTTGTTCTCGGCATGACGGATAAAAATTGGGAAACGTATCCAATTTCATATTTTCGTAAATGAATCATTTCCCGAGGGGTAGCAGTTAAGATATTCATTTTCCCAAACTCTTCCGACTCATAATAAATAGCACCTGCCTGGGGCTGATACGTGCCGTATATACTTTTAAGAATTGTTGATTTCCCACTTCCACTTTTACCAACGATTCCTAGAAAGTGACCTTTTTTCACCGTAAACGAAATATCTTCAATTGCATGTAACCTTTTATTTAAATGATGAATTGTAAAATACTTTTGTAAACTCTCGACTTGTATCATAAACAACCCTCCCTTTTAACGATAATTTGTTTGCATAATCACTTTTCCATCAACCATTGTCGTTGTAATGGTCGGATATCCGTCGTCCAATTGCTCAATAATCAATAAATCCGCCTTCTTATTTTCTTCAATCGATCCAATTAAATGTCCTAAATTAACTGCACGGGCCGGATTGATCGTTACTAATTGGAATAGATAATGTAAATCTTCTTCGTACTTTTTGTTCATTTCAAAAATGCTGTGGAGCATTGCCGGAGGATAGTAGTCACTGCAAATAATATCGATTACCCTTGCTTGAATCGCCTCTGCTGCACTTAAATTTCCTGAATGGGAACCGCCAAGTAAAATATTTGGCGCACCAGCTATTGTTTGAAGTCCTATTGTCTTTGCTGCCTTTGCCACATCCAACGTAATAGGAAACTCACTTATCGTCGTTCCATAGGATTTAACAAGTTTTAATTTTTCAACTTCATCATCATCATGGGAAGCAACCGCAATATTTCTTTCTAACGCTAACTTACAAATTTCCTCTATTTGATCTAACGTTATTTTTTCTTTTTCAATTTGGCTTTCGATTAACGTATCCGCCTCTTGCTCCGTCATATTTCGATAACCGCGCATAATTTGTTTATAGATTTCAAGATTACGATATTGCCCTTGCCCTGGAGTGTGGTCCATAAATGATAAAAGATGTACTTTATCGTCTTGAATATTTTCAATCAACACCGGTAATTGATCTAAACAATCAATTTCAAAACGTGCATGTAAACGGTGACGAATTAAATGCTGACTTTGGTGGGAGTCATTGATGGCATTAACACATTTTTGAACATTTTCTGGATTTCGAATCGCTTTATGGGAGTATTTATCATCACCGTAATAGGATAAAGAGTGGAAAATCGTCGTAATCCCATGGGTCATTAAAATACGTTCACTTTCCCGCAACCCTAATGTCATATCCATCATCGAATTAGGGCGAGGTGATACAATTGTTTCAATATAATCAGAATGAATGTCCACAAAGCCTGGGGAAATGTATCCTCCGTTGGCATTCATTACAACGGCATCCGGATATTGCTCGACTTCTTTTTCATGAATAATTTTCGAGATGATATCATTTTCCACAACGATTGCATGATGCTTTAACATCTCTTTTTCAGTAACGATCGTGCCATTGGTTAATATGAACATAACGACGCCTCCTAAAGTAATGAGTAAACAAGTTGCTGTGTATAAGCATGTTGTGGGTCTTCTAAAATTTGATCTGTTAAGCCTTCTTCAATGATTTGTCCATTTAACATAACGACCGTTCGATCTGCTAGCATACGAATGACTGCTAAATCATGGGATACGACAATCATTGAGATTTGCATTACTCGTTGTATCGTTTTAATCAAATCTAGAACAGCTGCTTGAACCGATAAATCCAAGCCCGTTGTCACTTCATCTAGCAAAAGAATTGGTGGATTACTAGATAATGCCTTTGCGATTTGGACCCGTTGTTGCATACCGCCAGAGAAATTTTTAGGTGGTTCTTTACTTCTCTTAATCGAAATATTTACTTTGTCTAATAACTCATTACTTCGATCTACCATTTGTTCTACATTGCGATTGCCCGCTGCTATTTGTTTTTCTGCAATATTGCTAATAGATGAAAAGTCCATCTTTAAGCCTAGCATCGGATTTTGATAAACCATTCCTAATAATGAGTTGCGAATAAATCTTTTCTGCTGCCCAGACTGGGTAAAAATATTTTCTTTCCCGTTAAAATAATCCGTTAAATAGCCTTCCCCAGTTGTTATTTCTTCATCGAAGTATAAACATTTCATCAATGTAGACTTACCACTACCACTTTCACCAACAATCCCTAAAATTTCACCCCGGTGTAGATCGATGGAAATATTTTTACATGCATAGACCGTTTTACAAACCGGACAGAAGTTTCTTTCTAACTTTGCATCTTCTTGTTGGCAATAAGAACACCCTTCACCGTATTGCTTCGATAAATTTTTTATTTGTAAAATTGGTTTATCGAACATGAACAGTCCCCCGCTTCTCTAAATATTCCTGCATAAAGCTCGTATCATTACATAAATAATACGTTTCTCCCGTTTGCTCATCGGTTAATTCATCTAGGAATACATCGGTTAATCCAGTAACTTTACATGCCTTCCCTTCAAATTTTTCAATTTCAAAAGGATAATCATCAAAGGCTAACGATTCTACCTTTGTATAAGGAGGTACTGCATAAATTTTCTTCTCTCGGCCTGCTCCAAAGAGAATGAGGGCGTCACTATTATGAATTTTTGGATTATCAAATCGGGGAATTGGACTCGGATTCATTACATAACGATCATGTACTAATACCGGATAATCCGCCCCTTGAGACGTTTGGTTATAGCGCATAATTTGCTCAAATAGTAACAACCACGCTCCACTATATTCCTTTTCCGCATGAAGCTGTTTTGTTTTGAACTCACTTCGCTCCACTGAACGAAGGGGTTCTGGCTCAGGAACTTGCAAAATCATAATTTGATCACTTCTTAATGGCACTTCCGGTATTCGGTGGCGGGACTGAATTAAAGTTGCTTCCTTTGTATGGATCGTTGTTTCAATTCCTGTTGTACCTTGCACTAATTTCTTTATATTAACGGCATTCACTGACTCATCAGAACCTTGGTCAATGACTTTTAACACATCACTTTGTCCAACTAGGGCAAGAGTAATTTGAAGTCCTCCCGTCCCCCATCCCCGACCAATAGGCATTTCCCTTGAAGCAAAAGGAACTTGATAACCAGGGATAGCCACTCCCTTTAAAACCGCTCGTCTTATTTCTTTTTTAGATTGCTCATCTAAAAATGCGAAAGGAAACTTATTCATTCGTGACACCTTCCCTTTTAATTTTCCGGATTTGCTCCAATTTCGATTGGAACGTTACATAATGAGGTAACTTCAAATGTGAGATAAATCCAGTTGATTCCACCGTATCCACGTGAAGGAGAACAAATTCCTCATCATGAATTGGCGTGTTTTCCGGGTTTTCTAATGCATGATCTAATATCGACATGGCAATTGCTTTCGTTTCGTTTTGACCAAAACAAGCACCGTAACCGATATCAAACTCTAAAACTTCTTTACCATCTTCACTGATATTAGCCGGAATGAACGACTCAACTTCCGTTAATTTAATTGAACCAATGTAATATTCATCTCCGTCTTCATCTAATGCAATATGAATCGGTTGATAACCTACCCGTACTTCCCCGACATTTGGATGGGAAGATCCGTAGCCTCGCAAACCAGCATAGCCAAGGGAAGTCACCGATCCAGTTTGACCACGAGTTAAAATTTGAAGACGTTCGCTTCGACTACTTGGAAAAGTTAAGCTTTCCTTCGTGATATCATCAGGTTCTTCGTCGTTTAAGGGAAATTCATTAATAAGTCCTTCTTTTCGTAAATAATCCATTACTTTAGGTAGTTTTTCTAAAGTTAACGAACTTTCCTCAGGTACTTCGATTGCCTCGAATTCTGCTTTTTTTCTTAAGACGTCTTGTTCTGTTTCCTCTACTAAAGAAAAATCTAGTAAGCGATGCAAATAGTCGTGGGATGCCCCTAGAATTTGACCTCCTGGTATATCTTTAAAACTCGCTGATATACGACGAATGACGAACATATCTCTAGCGTCCGTTACAGTAGAATAATATAGTCTTGGTAAAGTAGAGCGGTGGGCTCGTAACAAAAATACTGCCTCTTCTACATTACCTTCACTTTGTTTCATAGCCAGTGCTGCAAGACGCTCACTATAAAGACTGCTTTCTGACATCACTTGATCTAAGAAACCTCGCATTGTTGCTTTAATCGATTCAACATCAATGAATTTCCCTTCTTTAATACGTTCATAGGTTAAATGTTGAAGGGAAGCCTCGATCGCTTCCTGTCCACCTGTTACTGCTACATACCCCATCTTTACTTCACCTCCGTTACCTTTGTCGTTCTTGGTAGTGCCATCCCATAGCCATTTCGGTCAATAAATAGAACATCAATACCAAGGGGATATTCAACATTTAATTCATCTCTTATTTTTAGAAAACCCTTAGAAATATCCGCATGAATGACCGTTTTATCTTTAATGCCTGGCCCCATTAATTCCAGCTGTATTCCATCCATTAAATTGTCGACTTCAAAAAATAACGTTGCTGACTTTTGTGGATCCAAAAGATTTCCTTTTTTCGCTACTTTTAGATGCGCAATCTCATCGGAACATACTGTATTCGGAATAATAATAAAATCTGCTTCTTCTACTTTTGCTTCGTGACTTCCTGTATAAGCTTGAATCGATTGACCAACCTTCTTTTCACCTATTACTGCATACGTTACTTCGCCATCTAAAAGGGTTTGGCAAACAAGTACTGTTTGCGAATATAAAGGAGATAGTTCATTCGGGCTCTGTTCCAACTGAAGAATCTTCCCGGGAAAGGTCATGGCCTCCAAAATTTTTCGGAATGTACGTTGTGTACGATGTTCATCCATTTGTACTCCTCCTTAAATTTTCATTGTTTCGAAATTAACTTTTGTCCGCTCGATGGAACATTTTAATTGCTGTAATTGTTGTTGATATAGTTGTTGTAGCTTTTCAAACTCCCTTTGCCAATTTAGGGTCTCGGGTAAATTCTCTTTATAAGCCGCATCAACTATCGCTAATGCCCGGGATAATTCTTGATCCTCTTCCATCACAATGCCGATTCCAAAGCTTTCGTTAATTTTCACTTTTGTTTCTGTTACTAATACTTCTCCTATATAAAATAATGATTGTTGTGCCGATTCTCGCATCTTAATCATCGTTAAGCCTAATGTTGGTGCTTGAATTTCTTCCACTTGATACTTTGTTGAAATTTCTTTTGCAAATTGAATCGCTTCATTTCTTCCTACTTCAATTAATAGTTTTGTTCTTAAAGCTCTTTTCATCTTCTGCACCCCTTTCAATGCAAATGTATCTTGTCGCCAAGTAGAAGACCATTAAGCTAGTGTGAAGTTTTTGTAAAAAGGGAAAAAGGATGCCTCTTTTAACAGAGACATCCTTTTTCTTTTCGAGTATTCGTTAATTGGAAGGAGAAGCGGTCGCTTCGATATAATATTTCCGTATATTCTAATTGAACATTTTCATCTTTATTCCAGTTGTCCGATTCAACTAAAATAATAGGAACTAAATTTTCACAGTGAAGCATCATTCGTTCATACTTACCTGGAAAAATAGTTGAAAGTCTTGTAAATGAACTTTCGAAGTTTTCGATACCGTGGGTTTTATAAAATTGGTAAATGGAGGATAATTGACTGCGTTCTTTTTTTATTTCAGGAAAAAGATCCGCGTTAACATAAGAACGGTGGATAGCAGCAGGTTCACCATCCACAAAACGTAATCTCTCAATAATATAAAGGGTTTTACAATTAGCAAATTCTATATGGGGATATTCTAACTTAGACATTTCGATTTGCTCCAGCCTTGTTAAAACAGACTTATAATCCTTCGTTTGCAGCTTCATTTTTTCACTAAAACTAACATCCCCAGTTAAAACGATATCTAGTAATTTTCGTTTCGGTTTAACAAAATGACCAATCCCTTGTTTGGATTCAATCATCCCCATTTGTTCTAAATCTAAGTATACGTCTCGGATTCTTTTACGGGGGATAGAAAATTTTGCAGCTAATTTGTTTTCACTCGGTAATTTAAGCCCTTCTTCACAATTACAATTTTGAATTTTTTCTAATAAATAGTCCCGCACATCGATGTTATCCATAATTTCACCTCAATCTCTTCCTTCTAACCTACATGAATGGGATTAAAATTTGGTGAACAATGTCAATATTCTTTTATTGCTTTACTGGCAAAAATAATGTTCGAATTTCTTGCCAATTATGAACACGTTTAAATTCCGTGCAATATTCATTGTAGCTTTGAGAATATAAAATCCCTTCCCCTGTAAAGGATTGAAGTTGCTTTACATTGTCATCGATTAAATAATCTGCTTTTACGACCTTTTTATCTCCACAGAATATAAAGTAGGCTGGGTCTAAAAACGGAAAATGTTCTAATAACCATTCATATTTAGCATTGAAGCAACCTGGCACATCCATAGCCGCTGTCGCAATATAAATTTCATAGTGTTCACTCAGTTCTTTTAATACAGGTACAGCGTCCTTATCTTCTAATTCGAAATCTCTGAAAAAATCAGGTTCATTGATCATTAAATAGAACTGATTAGCTAGTTCAGGATATTGGGCTTCGATTTTTGCTACGTCAAACTCTTCTTTAGAAACGGGAATATTAAACCGTTCTTGGAAAGCTCTTGTCGCTTTACCTAGAAAATCTGCTATCACTTGATCCATATCAACTGCAATACTCTTCATAAATACCTCCACATGTTCGTTTTAATCTTAGTGTAAAGTAAGCCAATGCTGAAAAACAATGGAATCTCCATCTATTTACAGAAAATTAATTTCTTTTACATTCCATAAAAAAAGCTTGCACGATATTGTGCAAGCTTCAATTTCTTAATTTGTTGTAGTTCCTAATTGCCCTTGTTTATTTCCTTTATTTTTTGTTGCTAATTGAATAAAGAACATAATACCGAATACGACTAACCCGATAATGTCAGACATTGATTCTGGATAAACCATCGCAAGACCTGCTGCAATAACTATTAATCGTTCTAACAAATTAATAGGACGGTACCAATAGCCGATAACCCCAGCTCCTATTGCAATCATTCCAAGCATTGCTGTAATGACTAACCATGCAACTTCCCAGAACGTCACATCAATCATTAGTAAAGATGGCGAGTAAACAATCATATACGGAATAATGAATGCCGCGATAGCTAATTTTGCTGAGTGAACCCCTGTTTTAATTGGATCCCCCCCTGAAATACCTGACGCTGCAAAGGCAGCCAATGCAACTGGTGGAGTAATGTCTGCAATAATACCAAAGTAGAATACAAAGAAATGTGCAGCTAATACAACTGTAATCGGTACTAATGCTTGTGAAACATCAGGTGCTAATAGCGTAATAATCGCTGGTGCTGCAATCGTCGATGTAATAACGTAGTTTGCTGTTGTTGGTGCACCCATTCCTAAAATAAGGGATGCAATCATAACAAAGAATAATGTTAAGAAAATACGTCCTCCGGCAAGGTCTACTAAACTATTTGCTAAGCTTAAACCAAGACCCGTTTTAACAACTACCCCTACAATAATACCAGCACAAGCTGTTGCAGCGGCAACTGATAAAGCAGTACGAGCCCCATCAACTAGAGCATCGATAATTTCACGGATTCCAAATTTCACATCTTTATTGAAGAAACCTACGATGATACACGCAATAATACCATATAACGCAGAATGGATTACTGGTACACCGAACATCATAATGACAACAATTAATGCAATTGGAATTAATAAATAAAGTTTTTTCCAAATCATTTTTCGGTCTGGCATTTCTTCATCTGTAAGACCGCGCAAGCCTAGACGTTTTGCTTCGAAATGGGTCATAATCCAGATCCCTGCAAAATAAAGAATGGCTGGAATAATCGCTGCCTTCGCGATATCCCAATAAGTAACTCCTCGCCCGATAAATTCAACCATTAAGAAGGCTGCTGCCCCCATAATCGGTGGCATGATTTGCCCTCCTGTAGAAGAAGCAGCTTCTACAGCACCAGCAAAATCTTTTTTATAACCTAACTTTTTCATTAATGGGATTGTGTAGGCTCCGGAAGTAACAACATTTGCTACCGAACTTCCTGAAATTGTTCCTTGTAGGGCTGATGAGAAAATAGCTACTTTTGCGGGACCACCAATTAATTTCCCCGCTACTGCAATAGCTAAATCATTAAAGTACTCCCCTACCCCTGTTTTAACAAGGAAGGCACCAAATAGTAAAAAGGCAAAAATGTAGGTTGCTGAAACACTAATTGGAGTACCTAAAATACCATCCGTTGAGTAGTACATTAAATTGACTAGTTGCTCTAGAGATTGACCACGGTGGGCAAAAATGTCCGGCATATATTGTCCATATATTGCGTAGGCCAAAAATAAAACGGCAATAATCGCAATTGGTAATCCAACAGAACGTCTAGCAGCCTCTAATACTAGTAAAATAACAATTAAACCAACGATGAAATCCATTTGTGTAATCGTACCTAAACTTGTTACTAAACGATCATAATTAATTGTCCAATATGCCCCTGTTACAGCTGCTACTAAAGCTAATAAGTAGTCATAAAATGGTATCCTATCTTTTCTTCCCTTTTTACGAGACGGGAATAGTAAGAATACGAAGGTTAAACCAAATCCTAAATGGATAGATCGTTGAATATAAGCGGTAAATTGCCCAAAAATAGCGGTATATAACTGGAATAAGGAGAAAGCAAGAAGCCCAATGAAAATAACCCATTTCATAACACCGGCAATTTTCCGCATATTCGCTTCTGTGTCATACTTTTCAATCAACTCTTGTTGTTGTTCCACTGTTAATACATCGATACGCTCTGTGGCAAGCTGTTTATCTTTTAATGCATCGTTTGATTCACTTGTTGTATGATTTACATCATTTTTCATATACCATCACAGCTCCTCTCAGCTTGTCGAATAAAGAAATCCTCTTTACTTCAAATAAATAAGAACTTCCTCGATGCAATGATTTTTTCATGTTATACGTATGTCCGTCGTAAAAAAATTTCAAATCCATGTCGATGTCTCCAATATAAATTGTGAAGTTATCTAATATTCGATTATCGTATGCTAATTTGTATTTACCATTTTCATAACTTAACGTTTGACCTTCTTCTGCATGAGCCGGCATTCCAACGGCGACATCTTCATATTCCATGGAAAGAAGTTTTATTTGATTGCTTTTCGTTAATTCATAGGATTCTATAACATCCGTTAAGTGGATGGAATGGGTAAAACGAATATTAAATTTATGTTCTTTGGAAACATTTATGTAATACATTTCTGGATTATTCGTCCGCGTTTCTTCAAAGGAAAACACACTATATATCGGTGAAAAGAAAAAAATAACCCCCAACACTACTACAATTAAGAATAGATGCGCCCATCTCATTTAATCGCCTCAATTGAAAAGGACTTGAAGAAGTATGCCTTCAAGCCCTTCACTTCATTTCTTCTTAATTATTGTTCATCAAAGAATTTTTGAGCACCTGGATGAACATCAATACCAATACCATTTAATGCTGTCTCAGGACTAATGAATTCCCCTTTAGCATGGCTAATTTTATCTGTATTTGCATAAATTGCCTTTGCAATTCCATAGGCAACTTCATCTGGTAAATCAGATTTTACTGCAAGCATTGCTAATACCGATACTGTAGGAACTTCCGTTTCTAAACCGTAAGTACCTGTAGGAATTGTATCTACTGCATAGTAAGGATATTTCTCGATTAATGCTTCTGCTTTATCAGCTTCTACAGGAACGATTACAACGTCTGTTGTAGCACCTAATGCTTCAACTGCAGCCGTTGGGTAACCAGCAGTGATAAATGCCGCATCAATTTGACCAGTAGTTAAACCATCTGTTGATTCACCAAAGTCTAAATTTTGTGGTTCGATGTCATCCATAGTTAAACCATGAACTTCAAGTAATTGTTCAGCGTTTGCGTAAGTACCAGAACCTGGAGCACCTACAGAAACCTTTTTACCTTTTAAATCTTCAAATGATTTAATACCTGAATCTGCAGTTGTTACTAAATGAATTGTTTCAGGGTATAAGCCACCAATTGCCACTAAATCTTCAAGTGGTTGACCGTCAAACATTAACTCACCATTTTTTGCGTAGTAAGCAATATCTGTTTGCATAAATGCAATTTCAACATTTCCATCTTTTAAAGCACTTACGTTTGCCGTAGAAGCTTGTGAAACTTCTGCAGTTGTTTTAATACCAGTTTCTTCAGTAATTAAGTCCGCAAAAGTACCACCTAATGCGTAGTATGTACCTTGCGTACCACCAGTTGCTAAGCTTAAAAATTTAATATCAGATGCTTTTTCATCAGAAGATCCTCCTGTGTCACCTGATGTACCTTCATTGTCAGTTGTTTCTTCTCCACCACCACATGCAGCTAAAACCATTAATAATAAAACACTTAGTAGTGAAAGAAACAGTAATTTACTTTTTTTCAATTGAACCCCTCCAAATAATTGTTACATTACAGTTCAATTTTACCTATTACCTTTGATATGTGTCAATCATTTTAATATTCTGTTAATAGATTTAAAGAATAATTAAGAGTATAAAAACGCTTTCTTTTAGACTAAATAGTATATATCAGAATAATAAAACAATTATCCCTTCTATTTCAATTGTTATATGACACAATACCTAATGTCATCAATTATTATTCCTTCATTTATTTATGCTAATTGAAATAAATGGAAAATCATTATATATCCAATATTTAATGTTTTATCCGTACTTAAGCTAAAGTATTTTTAGAAAAATAAAAAGTTGTGTAATGAAGTATTGAACTCCATTACACAACTTATTTTTAGTTTTCTGATGTAATAACTCCACAGGCAATTCGTCCCCCTGAGTTACCTGCAGGATCTGTTACATAATCGTCTGCTTTCTCATGGATGACAATAGCACTACCATCAGCATCAAATAAGGAATTTTCCATTCCCTTTTCCAACGTAATATTTTTCGCCACAAATTCTACTTGTACCGTTCCATCTTGCTCAGCAGTAATGTTCGGTAAGTCACCTAAATGTGGTCCCTTCGGATTATTAATACCATGTTGTTTGTCTAGTGGGTTAAAATGGGCTCCAGCGGATTCAAACGATGGTTTTTCACATTTCCCGACTTCATGTATATGAATACCATGCTCCCCCTCTGGTATTTCTGTCAATCCAAGAGAAATGAGAACGCCATCTGCTCCCTCTGTCATTTCCATATGTCCAATTTCTTTTCCTTCGGTATTAATAATTTTTGCTGCTGCTTTCAATGCTTCCGGGGCTGCAACTGAAATTTTCTCTTGTTCCATAAACAAGTTACATCCACTTAAAAGTAACATTACACTACTAAAAATTAATAAATTTCTCCACATTTTAGTCGTCCCTCCTCGAAAGGAGTATTGCCATGTGTGTTATGAAATATTCCGAAATTGTCGAATGATGTCATTTTCCCTATTACTTAACTTTTCATTAAAATCGTTATTCATCAACCGATATGAAGTTTAGGAGGTGACGACTTTGGATATCAATTCGATCATGTCTGCTCAAGTAGCTCAACTTCAACAGACTGTCCAAATGAGCATAATGGATAAATCTTTAAACTTAGCAACCGCAAGTACTGTTGAAATGCTTGAACAAATGTCTGAACAAACAAATTCTCCCCATCCATACAAAGGAACCGTTATTGACGTTTCATTGTAAAGAGAGAAGACCTTTGATAATACATAAAGGTCTTTTTTTACCAAAATTCACTTTTATTTTATGCAAATTAAGTTATCTTGTTTTAATTTCATGCATATTCTATAAATTAAACACTAATTAGTTTGTAAATGTACATTTAAATGTTTGTTAAGTGTTTGAAACTCTGCCCTTTATGGAGATAAATAGGTGTATGATGCAATTAAGGGCACATGTTTATGCCCAATCTAAAACGGGAGTGATATTTATAGGTATTCATAAGTTTTTCACAAGTTTAAATGATTTAGAACGTATTTTCCGTGCACCTGGTCGTTTTAAGTTTGAAGAACATAACGTAGCAGCCCATTCTTGGAAAGTGTCTCAATATGCTATGTTCTTTGGAACCCTAGAAGAAATGAACGGAGCAACAATAGATTGGAAATCCCTATATGAAAAAACGATTAATCATGACTTTGCTGAAGTATTTATCGGCGACATTAAAACACCGGTCAAACATGCTAGTGTTGAGCTTAAACAGATGCTTGCCCATGTCGAAGAAAAAATGATGGAGAAATTTATAAGGGAAGAAATACCCCCGGACTTTCAAGCTGTTTTCTTTGAACGAATGAAAGAAGGTAAGGATGCGACAATCGAAGGTCGTCTTCTAGAATTTGCAGATAAGTTAGACCAGTTTTATGAATCCTTTGCGGAGTTGAAACGCGGTAATACAGATAAGGAATTTGTTATCATGTATCAGCAAGCATTACAGAAATTGTTGGCAATGCCTCTAGAAGTAAGTGTAAACTACTTCCGAAATGAAATCTTAAATGATGTCATGAAAGAAGAAACTCAAATCAACCTTGCTGCCTTAACAAATGAAGTATTGAACAAAATAAAATGATAACAAAAGTTTTCCAATGATGGAAAGCTTTTTAATTTGTCTAAAGAACATAACTTGTTTCATTTCTCTTACATACATAACATGGGTGCCATAAATTTCACCCCCGATTTCAATGATAATTATTTGACATTTTTCATCATTCATACTTACTTGCACAACAGTTTATTATCGTATATTATAACAATAAAGCTGCGTTGTTCGTACAAATATTAAGTTTTAACCTTTGAACTGTAAAAGGGAGTTTTAATCGAATAGGGAATGGCGGGCGTCACACTCCGGTGAATGACGATATACAGGAACTATTCTGCGAGCACCCACCTGGTGGAGTCGTGGTTTTAAAACTTTCTATTAATAATTACGGCAAGGCGGCTTTGCCATACATAATGTGTATAGCAAGGCTTAGAAAAACTCCCATCAAATATCTGATGGGAGTTTTTTCTATTTGGAAATTACTTGAATGAATTAATCATATATAATGAATGGTAAAGGTTTTTCAGGTCGGTTAACACAGTATTCGCAATTTGGATCTTTACACTTTGTTTCAGTCCACCTGTTACATTTTGGGCAAAAAATAGGCATCAAAATCCTCATAATAAATTAAACTCATCTTACATATCTTGCAACAATTTTCTTCATCCACAAAACCATCAATTTCAAAGTTATTAATAATTACTCCCCCATCAGTTTCTTCTATTTTCATAAACACTCCTGAAATTTTAGTAAATCAATTTTTTAATGCAAGTTTTATCGATAAATTCATTTTTTCCGTAAAGATACCTCTTTGATCAAGTTCCAATAATTCCTTTTTTAAATGTTTTTCAAACAAAGCAATATTTTCCCCTAAAAAATGTTTCGAACTATAGGAAGTTGAATATAAATTTCTAATTATTGAATTTCCAATTATTGATTCTACTCTCCATACTTGTTCATAGAGTGGAAGTTCATATTTTTCCATTTTAAATTTAGAATTTAATATAATTTCTTCGTAGCTAACTGTAGGATGGGAATAGGTTATATCCCCAGCTCTTCTTTCATTCCCATACCACTGTTCTACTACTTGCTTCCTTTATTTCCCAAGGTAAAGGTTCTTATTGGGAGAATAGTTATCAATAATAGCTATTCCACCACCATCCGAAATCATTTCATACAACATATCAAGAGTCTTTTCTCTATCCATCCAATGGAACGCTTTAGCAATCGTGACAAACCGAAAATGTCCATCATATTTCTTTTTAAATGATTCAAGTTCTCCTATAAACCATTCCAAATTCTCTATTCGAAGTTCTTTTACAAGACGCATTGCTTCTTGAATCATTTCTGGTTCTGTATCGATTCCAATTACTTTTTCAAACCAATCTGTTAATCGAAATGCTAATTGTCCTGTACCACAACCTAAATCTAACATTCGACCTTTACCATCCAAGGAAAACTTATCAATTAAATACCTTATCAATGAAGATGGATATAAAGGACGATAACGTGAATAATACGAAGCTGTACCTTTAAATAAATCCTTTCCGTACTCAGCCATCAATCGTTACTCCTTACTTAAAAATTGTAACTTCCTTACTTTTAATATACAAAAAAATAGATGGTAAAAACATTCCGTTTTTACCATCTATTTCAATTCGAGCTCTTCATTTAGCTCATACTATGACCCGTACGGGATTCGAACCCGTGTTACCGCCGTGAAAGGGCGGTGTCTTAACCACTTGACCAACGGGCCGTGGCTCCGAAGGTAGGACTCGAACCTACGACCGATCGGTTAACAGCCGATTGCTCTACCACTGAGCTACTTCGGAAT
>NZ_JBIQFG010000043.1:0-28453 GCF_045369345.1 Ureibacillus sp. 179-F W5.1 NHS
GCAGGCTCCCTTTAGGTTAGTATGTTAAGTCTACTAGCCCTTATAGTATCTGTCCAACTTAGTGTAACCGATTCAGTTTTTATAAAAATAGATGAGGTATAAAAGGGGGATAACATGGGCGAATCTGAAATTATCTATACTATTAAAATGATCATTATTGGATTGGTACAAGGTTTTACGGAACCTATACCAGTATCATCCAGTGGACATGTAATGATTGCTAGTGAATTGTTAGGCCTTGGCGAACAAGGATTTACGTTTGCTATTCTTACCAACACGGCATCACTTTTGGCAATTTTATTTATTTACCGACAAGATATTGTTAGACTGATTAGCAATTCTATTAGTTATTTGAAAACTAAAAATCATCGCTATAAAAGTGACTTCCGCTTTGTTTGTTTTATCATTATCGGAACAATTCCCGCAGGTGTTCTTGGCATATTATTGAATGACTATATTGCAGAAAATGTTAGTATGACAACGATTGCAGCTATGCTTTTTGTAACGGGAATTGCTTTGTGGTTTATTCGGAATGTGAAAGGAACGAAAGGTGAGCGAGATATAACGATTAAGGATGCATTCATTGTTGGGCTAGGTCAAGCTGTCGCGTTGACACCAGGAATTAGCCGGTCAGGTGCAACGATTATCTCAGTTATTGCTGTAGGGATGAAACAAGATACAGCGCTGAGATTTGCCTTTATGTTATATATACCTGTAAGTCTAGGTGGTGTCATTCTAGGTTTCTCTGACTTTTTAGCTGAACCGAATAAAGCAGATTTAGCAATCCCATATTTATCAGCGTTCATTGCAACCGTTTTAATGTCCTATTTTGCTATGAAGTGGTTTATGGGAATAATGAAAAATGGAAAATTAGTTTACTTTTCATATTACTGTTTCATCGTTGGGACATTACTTTTAATTTTCTTTTAAACTCAAAAACAAGTAAAAAAGCCAAATTCTCTAGTTGAGCAATTTGGCTTTTTCTCTTTTCAAATCATCTTTCGTTTGTAATTAGCTTTAAAACCGCTTTGCGTGCAGACTCCATAGGTCCTAGCTTTGCATAACGTAGCCAGATTGATGCAAGGAGGATTTGGACGATACTAATTAATAGTAAAGTGCAAAGTACACCTAAAGAATTCATTTTCCCACCTAAGTTAGCTCCCCATCCATAGAATAGGGCGGTACATAATATATTTTGGAACAAATAGCAGCTAAGGGATACTTTCCCTGTATTTTCGATCCATTTCCATAAGCGAATTTTTTCGCGCTTTTCTACAAGCCACGCGAACAATCCTATATAGCCAATAGAAAGTATTGGAGAAAATGCGTAACGAATGATTAAGTCAAAAATTCCCCCTGGTACAAAAATTAAAAAGTTTAATGGAATCCCCATTAACAATCCATATTTGAGCATTTTCTTACGTATTTTATTCCCTTCTTCATTTGGGGAAAATGCCCCTTTACGCATTAACAATACCCCTACTAAAAAGAGGAAGATATTAGAGCAAAAGCTTAAAATCATCTCAATTCGCAACGCCCAAAAATTCGTTAACCGATAAGTAACCTGTTCCCACCAACTACTATATTGATAGAGTTGTGTTACATTTAAATCTAATGAAACATCACCACCCTGACGATTCAGCGTGAAAATGAGTATAGTGACGGTTAAATAGAGAAGGAAATTTAAACTTCCAAAACTAATTGTTGCCCATTTAATAGCTTTATCCCCTAATTTTACGATGAAAGCGACGATTATGGCTGTCACTGCATAACTCATTAAAATGTCATATTCCATAACGAAGGTAAAGTTCAAAAATCCTTCAATCAGTAAAATGAAACAAACCCATAAATAAACTCCTGGCCACGGCTTACCTTTACGCAGAGATTGCTCATATTTTAACTGTAATCCAACTCCAAACAGTATCGCTAATAGACCGAGAAACTTCCCGTTAAACAACGCTAAGGAGAATGTACGTAAAAATGTATCAAAGGAATTCCACCATTCATTGTTTTGGAAGGTGAAAATATAGTTAATATCCCCTAAATGAGCAAAAATCCAAATATTTACGCCTAACGTTCCCAATATCGCGATTCCTCTAAAGATATCCAATAAACGAATGCGACTTCCTTGGGTTTCATTCATTATTAAATTGCCTCCTTAAATTAGTAAAATTGCATAATTTTCTTCAAACACCTATTAAGTTTTATGAAAAGCTCGTTTATTCTATGATTCATAAATGATTGGAAAGTAAGGCGAAACAAGCGCAGGGATGCGTTGTTGAGATAGGGGAAGACTTATTTTTACTTAAAAAATACAGTCCTTTTACAAAGGGAAGTGTTAATCCCCTAGGGTAAATACGCTGTTATATTCTTTTTATGAGATGCTGATTCCATCTACAAGTAGGTGTTCACCTATAAGTGCTAGCGTGAATATTTTATGTTTAATGTGCTTTTTAAAGAGGGGGATCTGTATGGGATACTACGTTGGTGTTGAACAAGGCGTAAATTTGTATGTGGAAGATTTAAATCCAAAAGGTAGTAAGACAATTGTATTTTTGCATGGCTGGCCGTTAAGTCATCAACAGTTCGAGTATCAATTTGATGTTCTTCCTGCAATGGGTTACCGCTGTATTGGAATTGACTGGAGAGGGTTCGGAAAATCGGATAAACCAATGGAAGGCTACCATTTTAACCGATTGGCAGATGATCTTTTTGCTGTAGTAGAAAAACTTCAATTAGACAACTTTACCCTTATCGGTCACTCTACAGGTGGTGCAATTGCAACGCGTTATATGTCCAGATATAAAGGGTTTGGGGTATCGAAACTTGTTCTTGTAGACGCTGCAGTTCCTGTCGGTTTCACTGCAGAAACAGCCGATCGTTTACTGACACAAGCGTTAAATGACCGTCCAAAGATGATGCAGGAAGTAACAGACACCTTTTTCTTTCAATATATTACAACGCCATTTTCTGATTGGTTTATTAATTTAGGCTTACAAGCAGCAGGGTGGTCTACGGCAGCCATCATTATGACTTTAAGGGATAGCAAGCTTTATGAGGATTTGCCTAAAATTGTTGCTCCAACTTTAATCGTGCACGGTATTCATGACAAAGTAATTCCCTTTAGTCAAGCTTTAGAATTGAATGAACAAATGAGAAATTCCTATTTAGTTCCGTTTCATTTTAGCGGCCATGGTCCTTTCTGGGAAGAGAGGGAGAAATTTAATGAGCTAATAAAGGATTTTATCGGTTAACGAAAAAACCTCCAAAAGTCAGGTTTGACTCTAACTTTTGGAGGTTAGTACATGGATTAATGACTAGTGAAATAACCCGGATTCTTTCGATTTTTTCATTAATGCATTTGTCTTTTTACTTAATGGCCCTTTAAGGAAAGTTCCAATTAATAATGCAATAATACCGAATAAAACTAAGAACATCAGATCACGGTATACTCTTTCCCAAACAATACCGCCTACAGCTTCTCTCATTAGATCAACTGCATAAGAGAATGGTAAGAACGGATGAATCGTTTGGAAAAATTCAGGGAGTAATGCGACTGGGTAAGTTCCCCCAGAACCAGCAATTTGCAATACGAGAAAGACAATAGCCATTGCCTTTCCGACATCCCCAAATACTGAAACTAATGTATAAACAATGGATATAAATACTAAACTGATGACCAGTCCAAATAAGATAAACCATACAGGTTCAGCAATATCCACACCTAAAATGAATATATCTCCGGATGTCACGATTAAAGCTTGGACAAAGCCAATGGTAATAAAGGTTAAAAGTTTACCAAAATAGATTTGCTTTTCTGTGTAATCAATAGAATTATGGACACCTGTAGCTAACAAGGAAATTAATAACAAGGCGCCTACCCATATAGCAAGTACCGTATAAAAAGGTGTCATACCTGTACCATAGTTTGCAATTGGGAATAAGCTGTTTTTGTTAAGTAGGACAGGTTCTTCAAAGAAACCTTTCTCAGCTTCTGGATCATTTCGCAGTAGCTCAATGATTTCATTAATATTTGTTTCACCTTGGATTTCTCGAATGCGATCAGCTAATTGATTAATTTTATCGTTCACATAAGGGAATTCGCCTAATATTGTTTTAAGCGTATCTTCGCCTTTGCCTAAGTTACCTTCAGTATTAGCAAGAATTTTCTCTACTTCTGGAATGGTCCTTTGAATTTCACTTAATATTCCTCGAGCATCACTTAAAGTTTTCTTTGCATTGGCTACTTCTTGTTTCACAGTTGGCTCGATTTCTTCATTATATAGTTTCACAAAGGCATCAATCTCACTTGCCGTCGTAGCAGCCATTTCTTGAAGTTGTCCGATTAACTCGTCCAGTTCTTGCTGCTTATCAGAAAGGAATGTTGTTATCTTTTGTCCGCTTTCTTGAATTGTCTGCAGTTGACCTTTCAAAGTAGCTAATTGTTCAAGTGCCTGATTAATTTGTTCTTGGTTTGTACCTTGTTCATTATTATTTTGTTCTTGAAGTTGGGTTAGGGCACTCTCGATTGCTTCGATATTCTCAATGGAAGTAGCGATTTGGTTGTTAATTTGATCACTAATGTCTTTTCCTTGGTTCAAGTTAATATCGGAAGATTGCACAGTACTAATAAAATTGTTTACTTCCGTCGCCATCCTCTGTACCTTCGCTAAATTTTCTTGAACTTGAGGGGCAATTTCATTTAATCGATTTTCAGCTTTCTCCAAAAACGCTGTCGTATCATCGATCGTCTGTAATCCTTCTCCCGTCACACGTTTTGCATCGGGAACGAGCGCTTGAGCTTTATCAATCATGCCTTGCGCATTTTCTGCATCTGCTAAAGATTCATTTAATAAAGTATGAATTTCAGGTAGTTTTTCTTCCATTTGGAAAACATACTCTTCAAATTTTTTAATGTCTGGAAGATCCTTTTCAATTTCCAGTCCTAATTCATTGAACTTTTCAAAAATCGTCCCGTTCACGGTTGAAATAAAGTTACTTGTAATGTTATCGACGATTCCGCCTGCACCGGATGCGGTAATTTTAGGCGCTATCGCGTTTATTTTTTCATTCACATAATACTCGACCTTTGCCTTTTCAGGGTGATCCTCAATAACCGTTCCTAACTTTTGAGAGAAATTTTCTGGAATGATAATAGCGGCAAAATAGTCACCATATTCCACTTTATCCATTGCTTCTTTACGGTCAACAAAATGCCAATCCATATCATTATTGTCTTTCAGTTCTTTAACAACTTCATCCCCAATGTGCAATTCTTGATCACGGACTGTAGCTCCCGTATCTTCGTTCACTACGGCTACTGGTAACTGATCCGTTTGACTATAAGGATCCCAAGATGCTTTAATATTAAACCATGCGTATAAGGAAGGTAATAGCATTAAACCTCCGATAAGTATGGCAGCAACCCAGTTAGTAATAATACTTTTAATATCCTTTTTAAAAATACTCCACATACTACTCATCCTAATCTTCTCGTATTTATTTGATTATGTGAAAAATCCTTTAAATTATGTAAAATCTATTAAAATAATTCAAGCCAAAAGTATAACGCTGCTCAACAATTCTATCATCAAGTAATACTTAAAAGAAGGATTTATTGTGAAAAGTTGGAATTTGAAAAGACAAAGGAAGATAAAAATGGATTGTAGGGGAGGTAACCATGAAAACTAGAAAAGATGTGATAGATTATTGCTTAAAGTTAGGCAATACATATGAAGATTATCCGTTTCGTGATAAAAATTGGACATTAATGCGCCATAAAGAAAATAAAAAAGTGTTCGCATGGATTTTTGAAAAGGATCACCATATATGGGTCAATGTAAAGTGTGAACCTGGAATGCTTGAATTATGGCGACAAGTTTATGATTCTGTAGTTCCAGCATTCCATCTCAATAAAGATCATTGGAACTCGATTATTCTTAATGGAACCATTCCGGAAGAAGAAATTTATAAAATGATAAATGAGAGCTACCATTTAACGAAGGCTAAATAATTTACGTTCTATTATGAACATAAAAAAGCAAAAAGGGCCAATTTTGGATCCCTTTTTGCTATTAAAATCCTATTATAGTCTGTATATTACTAGTCTAAAATTGTCACTTTTACAGTTTGTACACCATAGTCGATTGCATCTTGTTTATTAGGGATAAAGACATCAATTCGATTGCCTTTAATAGCGCCGCCAGTGTCTCCGGCGATTGCTTCTCCATAGCCTTCTACATACACTTTACTACCAAGTGGAATTAGTTCTGGGTCAACGGAAATCACTTTTAAATCTGGATTTTCTAAAAGGTTAATTCCAGTAGCTGTAATACCTGAACATCCTTCACATGTCGCTGTATAAGCCGTTGCTTCCATAATAAATTCTTTTGGAGCTTCCTCTGATGTTGTAGTTTCATCAGCTACAGGAGCTGTTTCTTCGGTAGTATTTTCCGCAGGATCCTCCTCGTTAGTAGCAGGAGCTGCTTCTTCTTTACTTTCCGTTGAAGTTTCC
Source organism: Ureibacillus sp. 179-F W5.1 NHS (assembly GCF_045369345.1). NCBI lineage: Bacteria > Bacillati > Bacillota > Bacilli > Caryophanales > Caryophanaceae > Ureibacillus > Ureibacillus sp. 179-F W5.1 NHS. Next base: position 6,515 of record NZ_JBIQFG010000043.1, read on the forward strand.
TCAGTTGTTGCAGGAGTCGTTTCTTCAGTTGTATTTTCTGCAGGAACTTCTTCGTTAGTTACAGGAGCCGTCTCTTCTGTACTTTCTGTAACAACTTCTTCATTAGTAGATGGTGCAGCTGGCTCAGACGCACTTTCTGTCGCTACTTTCTCCTCTGTTACGGGAGCTTTTTCTTCAACTGGATTTTCTTGTGGAACTTGTGAAGAAGAATGATGGCTTTCTCCACCTTTAAAGATGACTAAATTTAAGCCGGGATGAATAATATCCGAATTTAAAGCGTTCCATTCTTTAAGTTGTGAAACGGTTACCCCATGATTTCGAGCAATATCCCATAATGTGTCGCCGTTTTCAACGAAGTATTCTTGGGCAATCGTCAAGATATCCCCAGGGTGAATTAAATCACTATGTAGTTGATTCCATTCTTTAATTTGAGAAACAGTTACTCCATGATGACGAGCAATGTCCCATAATGTATCACCAGATCTTACACCATATTCATTTTGTCTTGGAATCGTTAAGAAATCTCCAGGATGAATCAGGTCAGTTGTAAGATGATTTACTGATTGAATATTTTCTACTGTTGTATTGTTTTCTTGGGCTAAATCCCAAAGGGTGTCTCCCTTTTGCACTGTCACCGTTGCAGCTTGTGCAGTAGCACCTACAGTTAAAGAAAGTGCTGCAACAGGTACAATTGACATCATTTTTTTAAGCATTTATTTATCCTCCATGTTCTTGTTGCTAATTTTTAATAATCCTAACATAGATTTTTCTGACAAAAAGCACAGGGAGGTGTTAATTCGTTTACGTCTATGGCATTTATATTGCAATACTATTAATGAATAATATAGGGGGCATAGCCACATTAAGAGAAAAAAGCCAGTTTGTACCGTTCCAATCGGAATTTACTTTTGTAATATTTCATAATCGTTTTTGGAATGACGGAACATAAAAATCTCTGCAATACGGGAAGGAACATACTGATTTATTATCTATTCTTTATAAATATCTTCCATATAAGTGATAAATCTATCAGCCACTAAACGATTACCTAATAAACAAAAACTTGCTACTCCCCAAATATAGCGATTACGACTATCCACCAATATTTGAATGGGTCATTGAACTTTGCTTACTATCCAAAATTGAAAGAATAACAAATCCAATTATGATGAAAACAAAAAGTTATCTAGATTAATAAATCCAGTTTAATCATCTTTTTGGATAGGAATAATAGGTTCTGATAGACGATTATATAAATGGATGCGTTTTTGAAATCGCAGGGATAAATATGATAAAAAGGATTAATTAATACGCTTCTTTATATAAGAAGAAATTTTTCATGTTGACAAATTGAAATGAATGGATAAAATAAAGAACAATTAATATGTGCATAACGAAGATTTGTTTTCAACATTTCGGAGTATAAGAACAAAGGCTATGAAAAGAATTAGTAGCAATCATGTAAACAGACAGAAAGCGACCGGTTGATGAGAGGAGCACGTTGAACGATTGTGAATACATCTTGGAGCTGTGTACCGAATAGGATTTCCTTAGTAGGCTACGCCGGCTTAGCACCCGTCATCATGTGCGAAAGTATCGTCAAAAGACTGTACTTATGAAGATAAGCAATGTGAGTTGCTTATGAATTAAAGGTGGTAACACGAGATGAATCGTCCTTTTGGTTAATCCAAAAGGGCGTTTTTTTATCCTTTGTTTCTTATAGAACTTGCAATATTAGAAATAATATTCCAAGGAGATGTTCGTATGTTAGTAAAACCTGAAGAACAAATGAAGATCATTATGAAAGGTGTTCATGAAGTAGTCAATAAAGAGGAGTTATTAGGAAAACTAGAAAAGTCCTATCAAACGAAGACTCCGCTTACGATTAAATTAGGATTGGATCCTTCTGCACCGGATATTCATTTAGGCCATGCCGTTGTCTTAAGAAAAATAAAACAAATGCAAGATTTAGGACACCAAGTGGTCATTATTATTGGTGATTTTACAGGTCGAATTGGTGACCCGACAGGCAAAGCAAAAGGACGCGTAGCTCTAAGTGATGAGCAGGTTCAAATTAATGCCCAAACATACTGTGAGCAAATCTTTAAAGTGCTAGATTCAAACAAAACAACGGTCCGTTTTAATAGTGAATGGCTTTCAAAGTTAACCTTTGAAGAAGTTCTTCAATTAGCAGCAACAACTTCGGTTGCGAGAATTTTAGAACGGGATGATTTTCAAAAACGTTATAACAGACAAGTGCCAATTGGCATTCACGAATTTTTTTACCCTTTAATGCAAGCGTATGATTCCGTTGAAATTCAAGCGGATATTGAATTAGGAGGTACCGATCAAACCTTTAACGTTTTAATGGGTCGCACCCTGCAAAAACATTGGGGACTCGAAAAGCAAGTTGCCCTTTTTATGCCACTCCTTGAAGGGCTAGACGGAGTAGAAAAGATGAGTAAAAGTCTGGGGAATTACATTGGTGTCAGCGAACCGGCTGAAGTAATGTTTAAAAAGGTAATGGAGGTCCCTGATCAATTGATTATAAAATACTTTGAATTAGCGACAGACGAACATCCAGATGAAATTGAAAAAATAAAGCTCCTACTAGAAAAGGGTGCTAATCCTAGGGATATTAAATTAAAATTAGCCGAAAATATTACAAAATTATACTGGGGAGAAGAAGAAACGGAAAAAGCCATTTCCTATTTTGAAGCAGCTTTTAGCAAAAAAGAAATACCTGAAAATATCCCAGAACTACTAATCGAAATAGGTGCAGAAACCGTTAAAGATATCATTCCTCAATTAATTGAAAAAGGTTTTGTGAAAAGTAAAAGTGAATTTTTGCGGCTAATGAAACAAAACGGTGTTCAATTGAATAAAGAAAAAATGAGTGAAGATGAATTAGACCGCGTATTAATGAACGGAGAAGTATTACAAATTGGGAAAAAACGATTTCTTCGTTTCGTAAAATAACGATGAATGAAAAAAAACTGTGCAACTCTTACGAAAAAGTGAGTACACTAAATCCGTAAGAGTAGCCAGATTTTTTTTAAAATTAATGAAGTATATTATAAATTTTCATTTTGTTGTTTAATTTCGTCCGCACCGATTGAAATATTCACAGCCTCATACTCTTTATGCTTATTTACCGAGTTTTCAATGGCATTTTCTAAATTGGAATTCGTTTCAATCGTAATTTCCTTCTTTTTTGGTGCCGTTGTAGGGTAATTATCCTTCTTTTCCAAGTCGTATCACTCCTTTACAAAAGTTTTTGCTGGAGTAGATGAACTTATACATATGAGTAAGGAGACTAACGATTTTACTAGGATGAAAATAATAAAAAATGAATTCTACGAAATGATCTTTGTGGCGTTCACAACCCATTCACAACAAAAAAATTTATAAAAAATTTTTGGAACTCCACTTTTGTACACTATCACCTTCAAAACAAACCATAAAATATGGTGGTAAAGGAGGTGAATGGTATGGGTTGTGGTAATAACGTAGGAGGAGCTTATGATTACTGTAACGATTATGGTAATGTAGGAGGAGCTTATGACTACTGTAATGATTATGGTAATGTAGGAGGAGCTTATGACGATAGAGGCAATAAAAAGGAATTTGTGTTAATCGTTGTACTGTTTATCCTATTAATCATTGTAGGTGCTCATTTTGCTAAAAAGAAACATGATGATTGCTAATTTAATGACGAAATAGGTAGATTGATTTGCCATCTCATTATACCTATTCAACAAATCCCTTCTTAAAAATGTATTTTCCTTTATAAAGCACTCAATATAAGACAGCTAAAGACAAAAGACACCTAAAGAAAAATTTAGGTGTCTTTTTCATTAGAATTTTTTTGTCATTAGGACATGAGGAATGCCATCCTCCATAAAGACATCAGAAGCTGTTTCATAACCTAGCTTATGATAAAACCCTTCTGCATGGGTTTGGCCATGTAATTTTACTTTATCGACACCGTTTTCCTTTGCTATTTCTTCTAACACTTTCACAATCACTTTCCCTAAACCGTATTTACGGTAAGGTTCTAAAATGCAGATTCGCTCTAACTTCCCATAACTATCAACGAAACGAACTCGTCCTGTTCCAACAGGTTGCTCATTATAATAAACTAATATGTGTTTGCATGGGGCATCTAAAGTATCAAATTCGTCAAACTCTTCTGATAGAGGAACACCTTGCTCCTTTACAAATACTTCTTTTCTAATGTCAAAGGCAATTGATAAATCCTCTTCAGTTAATATTCTTTTTGATTCCATTTCTTTTTCAACCCTTTCTTCATAAACAAGTCATCATACAATCTATATTGAATGAATTTTGTTGTAAATTCAACAAAATTTCTTGAACTGTTTAAAAGTAAAGGGATAATACCGTGTTTATCGGTACTATCCCTTAAATCCCCTTATGTGGCCTCGCGATTGTCTGAAGATTTTCCTTTATTCATTGCAAGTATAACGATCATGATCATAATAAACAGAGTACCGAGCCATTGATAAATGCCAAAGGGTTCCTTTAACCAAAAGACCGTTGTTAAAACAGCAGCTAATGGCTCTACACTACCTAAAAGACTAGATTCTTTAGGGGCTAGGCTTTGTAAGCTTTCAATATAAAACCAAAAGGCAATCATTGTCCCGAAAATAATAACGAAAACTAAATATAAATAAGTGTCCAACGTAAAGTTGCTCAAGTTAATTTGCCAAGGCGGGTGGATAAGACTTAAAGCAATCCCTCCGATGATCATTGCCCACCCGACGATAACGAGGGAATCAAATTGCTTTAGTAAAGGAATCGCGTATAACGTATAAAAGGCTAAAGCAACACCAGATAAAAATCCCCAAATAATTGCTAGAGGAGGGACGGATAATTGGGAAAGGGAACCATTAGTTAATAAGAAAAAACAACCGAGAAGTGCTAAGGAAACGGTTAACATATCTCCCCGCGTCAATATGCTTTGTTTACGGAGTAGTAAATAAATAATAATCATAACGGGCGCTAAATATTGCAATAAAGTTGCAACAGCAGCATTGCCATGTTCAATCGATGCCATATATGTATATTGAACGCCGAGCATTCCAAGTAACCCGAAAATCACTAATGGAATTGCTACTCTACGATTTTTCCAAACACGAAATATTTGGGAGCGATCCTTTGTAAAATACTGTACTCCTAACAGTAATACACCTGCTATTAGTAATCGGGTTGTTACAAGCCAATCTACATCAATAGCATATTGTTGAAAAAGCTTTTTGGAAACCGTCCCGCCAATTCCCCAAAATACCGCTCCAATTAGTACAAGAACGATTCCTTTTTGTCGATTCATCGATATTGCCACCTTCAAATATAAAAATAGTGTGATAACATTTTCTATAATAATGAAAAAATATACGAAATAATATATAGATTGAACTTAAAAATATAAGGATATTGAGGTGGTAAAATGCAAATTAAAAATTTTACCGTGGACGAAAGTTTAAAAGAGTTAACCGAACATCGTACCGTCGTGTTACCGATGGCATGTTATGAAACGACGATTAACGATAATATTAATGGATTTATACCGCTTCATTGGCATGAAGAATTTCAGTTCGTTGTCGTTATAAAAGGGGAAGCTATGTTTCAAATAAATGAAGATAAAATCATTGTTCGGGAAGGGGAAGGGATTTTTATCAATACTGGTTGTTTACACATGGCAAAAGATCAAAAGGGTACGGGTTGTGTTTATATTTGTTTAAACGTTTCACCAAGTTTCGTATTGTCCCATGAACTTTATGCCCATTTTGTAGACCCATATATTCATGCAACAAATATTCCTTATTTACGGCTGTCTCCAAAGGAGTTATGGGCATATCAAATTTTACAATCAATCAAGGAAATTTCGGGGATTATTAAAGAAAAGGCCACCTATTATGAAATAGATATTAGCATGCAGTTAACGTCCATATGGAAAAATTTAATTAAAAACGGTGTGCCGTTAGAGTACGAACAGAAGGAAGCGTTAAAAAATGAGCGGATGAAGGAAATGCTCAATTGGATTCATCAACATTATGCAGAAAAAATTTTATTGGAAGATATTGCGCAAGCTGGTCATTTAAGTCGCTCTGAATGTTGTCGCTACTTCAAACGTTATTTAAAGAAAACGCCTTTGAGTTACGTAACCGATTATCGGATTCAGAAAAGCTTCATTCTACTTCAACAATCGCACCTTAATGTTACAGACGTAGCCTATCTAGTAGGCTTCAATAGTACAAGCTACTTCATTGAACAATTTAAAAAATCTATGAAAATAACACCGCTAGCCTATAAGAAGATGAAAACGAATTGAACTATGTTTGAAATAGGATGGGCAATACACTTAAAAAAGTGAAGTAGTAACTTATTTTGAATGGTCACCACTCTTTTTTCGCTTATTAGGATGAAAAGTGGCATAATGTATAGATTAAACAAATAAAGGATGACAAAATGAGACAGTTAAGAGAAGTACGATTACAATCTAAAGCAATTAAAGATATTACAAATGGTTATCCTTTAATTTTAAAAGATGCGATAGAACCTTCCCAAGTTACAATTGAAGAAGGAAGCTTATTACACTTAATCGATAAAAATGGTGGCTATATTGCAACAGGGTATTACGGAATGCAAAATAAAGGTATTGGCTGGGTCTTAACTCGAAAAGAAAAAGAACAAATCAATAAGAAGTTCTTTGCCAAAAAAATCAGTGAAGCGGCAGCCAAACGGGCAAATCTATTTACGTCAGAAGATACAACTGCTTTCCGTGTTTTTAACGGTGAAGGGGATGGAATAGGTGGTCTAACAATCGATTTCTTCAACGGATTCTATATGGTGAGCTGGTATAGTGAAGGGATTTATTCGTTCAGAGAAGACATCTATCAAGCCCTTGATGAAGTAGTCAATACGCGTGGAGTTTATGAAAAATTACGTTTTCATACAAATGGGCAATATGTCAGACAAGATGATTACGTGTCAGGGGAAAAAGGTGAATTTCCATTAATTATTTTGGAAAATAAGATGAAGTATGCGGTAGATTTAAATGATGGTGCCATGACAGGAATTTTCTTAGATCAGCGGAATGTTCGAAAAGCTTTGCATGATCACTCTAATGGGAAAACCGTGCTGAATACTTTTTCTTATACGGGTGCCTTTTCTGTAGCGGCAGCACTTGGTGGTTCGTTAGGAACAACAAGTGTAGACTTGGCGAAACGTAGCTTACCAAAAACGATTGAGCAATTCCAGGTGAATGATATCAATCATGAATCCCAGGACATTAAAGTCATGAATGTCTTTGATTACTTTAGTTATGCAGCACGTCATCAGTTGAAATTTGATATTGTCGTATTGGATCCGCCAAGCTTTGCCCGTACGAAAAAAATGACGTTCAGTACGGCAAAGGATTATCCTAAGCTATTAAAAGATGCGTTGGACATTACAAATGAAGGCGGTACGATTATTGCATCAACGAATAACGCAAGCTTTAATATGAAAAAGTTTAAAACATTTATTGATAAAGCGTTCAAGGAAAAAAATACTCGCTACAAAATTATAGAAGAGTATCAGTTGCCAGAGGATTTTACGGTACCACATAACTTTCCTGAATTTAATTATTTAAAAGTTGTCATTATAAAAGTAATGAACTAAGGATGTGAAAATGTGAAATATAATAAAAAGGCAATGACGAAATTGATTAACCAACACCGGGAACTGCATAATGAGTTAAAGAAAATAAAAGTAGAAATGGGCCTAGAGAAAAACTTAGCAATAAAAACGCTATTTCACTCAATGGTCGCTGATAATGGCCCATATATGAAGGAATATCAAGAATTAGAACGTATGCAATAATAAAACCCTCTGTTTCAGTTAAACAATGAAACAGGGGGGTTTTTTAGGGAAATATAAAATTTTAAAAGAAATCTACTCATACAAGTATTTATACTTTATTTATTTTTGTTGTAACGCCTTACTTGCGACTCATAGTAAGTTAATATTAGATACTACGCTATAGCAAGTAGTTTTAAAGTAATTGCCTCTATTCACTTGCATGTAAGGAAAACAATTCAATAATAGGGTAGCTTCGGATATAATGATGAATTAAAGGGGGTGCTTACTGATGGGGAATCATAAACGATTTTCTAGTACTTCTTCCACTCATGCAAAGCCTATTATTGGAAAGGCGATACTTTGCATGGGGCGAAACATTTAATTTATCGCTTTATAAGCTTTTCTAATATGCTGGCTTTGCACCTTATTTTTTCCAAAATTGAAATAAGGGGCGAGCAATATTGAAGTATACGAACGCAAACAAAATTTTACCTGAAAAGCTCATTAACGAAATTCAAAAATATGTCCAAGGAGAAACCATTTATATTCCAAAGCAAGAAACGGAGTATGAGAAATGGGGAGCTCGAAGTGGAGGAAGGCGGTTACTTGATCGCCGTAATGCTGCTATTCGAAGTGCTTTTATTAGCGGCAGCAGTATTCAACAATTGGCAGAGGAATATTATCTTTCCATTGAAACGATTAAAAAAATTGTGTATTCACATAAAAAGTAGATGAACGGCACTGGTGAAAAGTAATTCATCAGTGCCGTTTTATGTAAAAAACGTTTCTAAATGATTTTTTCCATATAACTACTTTACGGTTCTGTTTAAAATAAATGGAAAGATAGTATAAGTGATTGGAGAAATACAAATGACTGAAAAATTTATTAAAAATGAACAGTTAAACTTTATAAAAAAGCAAATTGCATTTATTAAGGACAGCAAGAACAAGAATGTTCCAAAAAATGTATTAGCAACTGTAATCGACCTAGCGAATGCTAAAATCGTGGATTTATTTCCCCATTTATCAGATGAACAAAGTGAAATGCTCGACGTTTCCAAACTGAAAACAGAATCGGACTATGAACAATACATTCAGCATCTCTCGGAATATTTGCTTCCATTCCCAATAATGACGGAGCAACAATTGAAAAAAATGTTCCCAAAACAAAAAAAATTAAAGTTGCCGGATTTATCCAATATTGATCATCATCATCTGACTTATTTAAGCTGGAAAGACCTAAGATCCAATAGGAAAGTAATCATCTATGAGTTAGAAGGAAAAATGGTTGGTATTGAATGCGAATTTTCATCGACTACTAAAAAAAATCTTTGTTCCTTCTGTAATTGTTTTGGTGAAGTTTCCCAAATTTCTACGGTAACGAAAACGAAGAAAACGAAAAATCCAGATTATTATCGATCTATTGGCAACTATATTTGTGCTGATAGCAGTGAATGCAATAAAAAAATTACGAACGTAGACTATTTAGAGGGCTTTTTAAAAGACTCACTAGGAATATAACTATCTTCACAATCTGAAATGATGTCTGTTAATGCAGACATTGTTTTTTTATTTTGTTAATAAAAATTTTTCTCATTTTTTTAATATAAGTATATTTTAATTTTTACATTGATTTATCTCGCCAATATTTGTATTTGTTTTGAACTTAATGAGTGGAACAATTATTTCTAAATATTAAACTGCTTATTCATTTGACATAAAAATTCTCTATTTTACAATAAAAATTCTGTTTTAATCAATTTATTTGTTGAAAACGGTTTGACTATAATATTCAGAAAATATAAAATATTAATATATAGTAACAGTTACCGCAAATGCGTAAAGGGGTGTGTTGTTTTGAAATTACCAACGGTTCAATTTACAAAAGAACAGGAGAGGTTTAGGGAAGAGGTTCGTGCTTTCCTACAAGACGAGTTGAGTAAGGGGACATTTCAAACGAAATGCGATTCCTGGTTAAGTGGCTGTGATGCCAATTTTTCGAAGCTAGTGGCAGAAAAAGGATGGATCGGCATGACGTGGCCTAAAAAATATGGGGGTGGGGAGCGTAGTTCGATTGATCGTTATATTTTAACGGAAGAATTTTTAGCCTTTGGAGCTCCCGTTGCGGCCCATTGGTTTGCAGATCGCCAAACGGGTCCACTTTTATTACGATTCGGTACAGAAGAACAAAGAAATTTCTTCTTGCCTAAAATTGTAAAAGGGGAATGCTTCTTTGCGATTGGGCTTAGTGAACCGAATAGTGGTTCTGATTTAGCGTCCGTGAAAACGAGAGCTGAAAAAGTAGAAGGTGGCTGGGTTGTGAATGGTGCCAAGACGTGGAGCAGTAATGCCCAACATGCCCACTATATGGTGACCCTCGTTCGTACAGAACCTGTTTCCGAGAAGAAGCATTCCGGTCTTAGCCAATTAATTATCGATTTAAATTCTGAAGGAGTAACAATTTCACCTATTCGTTATTTGACTGGGGAACATCATTTTAATGATGTATTTTTTGATAACGTGTTTGTGCCGGATGAAATGGTTGTCGGAACGTTAGGAAATGGTTGGGCACAAGGTTTAGCTGAACTAGCATATGAACGAAGTGGCCCAGAAAGGATATTAAGTACCTTCCCATTATTAAATGAAGCAATTGAAGAGTTAAAACGACAGAACAATCTAGAAGGTTTAGCGGAAGCTTCTAAACTAGTAGCTGAATTATGGAGCTTGCGTAATTTATCCATCGGAGTAGCCAAAGTGCTCGAAGAAGGCGGGGAAGTAATGGTACCTGCAGCCCTTGTTAAAAGTATTGGAACGAAATTTGAACAAAAAGTTCCTGAAGTCGTTCGTCTTTTAATGGATGTTTATCCACAACTACAAGCGGAACAGAAAATGAATAGATTCCTAGCAGAGTCTATTCTTCATGCACCAGGCTTTACAATCCGAGGTGGAACATCAGAAGTACTATACGGCATTATCGCGAAAGGAGTGATTGCAGGATGAGCGAAATGAAAGACATGATTGTCGATGTTGTTGAAAAAATACTCAATGATAAGGTTGAAAAGGAAATGGTCGATCTTTTAGAAGAAAATACGTGGCCCCAACATATATGGGACATTATGTTGGAGAATGAGCTGCAACAAGTAGCTGTTCGAGAAGAGCATGGCGGAGCTGGAGGAGATTATGAAGATCTATTTCATTTATACCGATTAATGGGGAAATATGCAGCTCCTATTCCTTTTGTTGAGCATACTTTTGCCAATGTCGTACTGGAAAATGCCAATATTCACCCAATGAATGAATTAACGACAGTCCATTTACACGCAAACCCTTTAGCCATCGTAAACGGAAAAGTTTCAGGAGCCCTACACTATGTTCCGTGGGCGAGATATGCGAAGAAACTTGTAACTTTAGCTTCAGAGCAAGGAACAGAGTTTATCGTATTGCTAGATTTAAAGGATGCTCAAATAAAACATGAAATGAACGTTGCAGCAGAACCACGGGACCATGTTACCTTTACCGATGCAGCTGTTGTAACATGCCAATCTATTACACAAGAACAATTTACGTTCCTTCAAAAATTACAGACGATTGCTACCATTTGTAAAATGACTGGTGCGATAGATCGGGCATTTGAATTATCAGTCCAATTTAGTAAAGAGCGGGAACAGTTTGGTCGTCCGATTCATCGTTTTCAATTAGTTCAGCAACATTTAGCTACTTTAGCTGGAGAACAGGCGTTAACGGCAGCGGCGATGGAAAACGTCATCGCTCTATTACAACAAGGGGAAGTCCATGATGAAGTAGCCTTTGCCAGATTAAAAATAGAAGACTCCAGTCGAATCGTTGCTACTTCAGCCCACCAAGTACATGCCGCGTTAGGTGTTACCCATGAACACCGATTACATCACTATACACGCCGATTATGGGCATGGCGTGACGAAGATTACACAGGCCGTTTTTGGAAAAAAGAACTGGCGAATAAATGGTTACAATCGTCAGCAACTTTATGGGAACAGTTAACAACGAAGAAACAAATGGAACATATTTAAGGGGGATGCATATGCCGGATTTATTATTTGAAGTAAAGGACTCTATTGCCACGATTACGTTAAACCGGCCTGAAAGCTACAATGCCTTCAGTGAAGAAATGATTGTAAACTGGATAGCGGCATTAGAAGAAATAAGGGATCGGGATGAAATTCGAGTTGTCCTGCTAAAGGGGAATGGCAAATCCTTTTGTGCTGGCGGGGATGTTAAAGCGATGGTTGCCGGTAAAGGGTTCTATGAAAGTAAAGAGGATACGACTTCTACAGCCCTTGCTCGAAAGAACTCCCTTTGGAAAAAAATACAACGAATCCCGTTGCTTTTAGAGGAGATTGATAAGCCGGTCATTTGCCAAATGCATGGATATGCTATGGGGGCTGGTCTCGATATGGCCTTAATGTGCGATATTCGAATTGCTGCAGAATCTGCTAAGTTTGCAGAAAGTTATATTAATGTAGGGATTGTGCCAGGAGATGGAGGCGCTTACTTTTTACCGAAACTAGTCGGAATCGATCAGGCGTTGGATATGTTATGGACGGCGCGAATCCTAACGGCGGAGGAAGCAAAAGAAAAAGGATTGGTCACTTTTGTTGTACCAGATGGGGAACTGGACACATTTGTGCAATCTTATGTGGAAAAGTTAAGTAAAGGTCCACAGGAAGCGATTCGAATTATTAAACGGGCGGTTTATCAAAGCCAGACGATGAGTCTACGATCTTCATTAGACTATATTTCTTCTAAAATGGGAATCGTAACGGAATTGCCAGATCATAAAGAAGGGGTTAATGCAGTGTTGGAAAAACGCAAAGCTGTCTTTAAATAAGCAGTTAAAGGGGAAATGGGGATGAAACGTAACCTTTTCGTAACGGTACTGTTATGTCTAGGTCTTTTAATGGGGTGTCAAAGTAATGTGGAACGGTATGGGGAGCCGCTTATTTTCACAACAGGTACAACAACAGGGGTATTTTATTCCTTAGGGGCAGGTCTTTCAACATTATGGACAAAAGAGATGGAACAGCTTGTTGCTTCCCAAGCATCGAATGGCAGTGTGGAAAATTTAAATTTAATGAGCAAAGGGGAAGCCAATTTAGCATTCACTACAGTGAATATTGCCTATGATGCATATAACGGGGAAGGTTCCTTTAAAGGAAAACAATACGATGGAGTTCGAATTTTAGCCAATCTTTACCCGAACGTCAGTCATATTGTAGTAGTTGATGATGAAGATATTCAATCCATTGAAGATTTGAAGGGGAAAAGTTTTGTTTTTGGTGCTGCCGGTAGTTCTACTGAATTAGAATCGAAGCTTGTTCTTGAAGCCCATGGTGTAAGCATTGATGATGTGAATGCCAATTATGTCGGGTTTACGGAAGCGACGGATTTAATAAGAAACGGTCAAGTCGATGGGGTAAATATTTATTCTGGGGTACCTGCAGCGGCAACGACCGAATTAATTTCAACAATTGATTCGAAGGTGCTCAGTTTTTCACCTGATGCCATCGATCAATTGGTAAAAGATTACCCGTGGAACTTTGAGTATGTCATTGAAGCAAATACGTACGATAAACAGCCAGAACCGATTACGACGGTTGGTCAATATAGCACGATTGTAATTGACGAAAGTGTTTCAGAGGATGCTGCCTATCGACTAACAAAGCTGCTATGGGAAAATGTAGATGAACTAAAGAAATCCTATAGCATTGCTAATCAGTTCGATCCTCAAAAAGCAATTGAAGGTACTGCGGGTGTACCGCTTCATCCAGGGGCTGAAAAATACTATAAAGAAATTGGCGTATTGGAATAGGGGGGATTCAAATGACTACGAAGGATCTAACAAATCATGATATGCAAGAGTTAATGGATTTGGAGGAGAAAAATTTAAACTCACGAAAGTATATCGGTATTTTTGGAAAGGGTATCGTAATAGTCGCAATCATTTGGACTCTATTCCAATTATATATGAGTAGTTTCGGTGTCATGGATGCAGTCAAGTTCCGAGCTTGGCATTTAGGTTTTCTTCTATTATTTAGTTTTGTCTTTTATCCGGCTACTAAAAAGAGTGTAGGCTCACGAAAGTTGCCGACAATCTTTGACCTTCTATGTATTGGTTTATCCATTGTAGTAATTTTCTATTTCTTGTTTACTTATGATGCTTTTGTACGAAGTGGTGGGGAAAATTCCACATTGGATATTTTTATCGGCGGGATCGCATTACTTCTATTATTTGAAGCAAGCCGTCGTGTTGTTGGAAAGGGATTGACGATAATCGCCCTATTCTTCTTGGCGTACAATTTTTTTGGTGCTTATATACCTGGCATATTAGGGCACTATGGATTTAGTTTAGAGCGTGTCATCAATATTATGTATTGGGGAGGTCAAGGGGTATTTGGAACAGCACTAGGCGTTTCGGCGACATACATTTTTGTTTTTGTATTGTTCGGTGCTTTTCTAAAAAACAGTGGTTTTTCCGATTTCATTAATGATTTAGCTTTGACAGTTGCAGGTAGAACAGCAGGTGGCCCTGCAAAGGTAGCCGTTTTTGCAAGCGCTTTAATGGCAACCGTTAGTGGTAGTGCAGTAAGTAACGTCGTAACGACAGGTACGGTTACGATTCCTATGATGAAAAAGGCAGGCTATTCAAAGAAATTTGCTGGGGCAGTGGAAGCTGTTGCATCAACAGGAGGTTTAATTGCCCCACCTGTTATGGGGGCAGCGGCCTTTATTATGGCGGAATATCTCGGGGTACCGTATTCCGTTGTTTTACTGGCGGCCATCATCCCAGCTATCCTCTATTATTTAACGTTGTTTATGATCGTCCATTTTGAAGCGAAGAAGATGGGGTTATCTGGTATTTCCAAAGAAAATTTACCTGAAGCAAAAAAGGTGTTAAAAGAAGGCGGTCATCTTTTTATCCCTTTACTCATTCTCCTAGTGATGTTATTTGCAGGATTTTCTCCTTTGTACGCGGCAATCTTCTTGTTACTTTCTGTCGTTCCAGCTGCAGCCATTCGAAAAAGTACACGTATGAGTTTCCAACTCGTACTAGATTCGATTGTTGAAGGGGTAAAAGGTGTTATTAATGTTGGGATTGCCTGCGCCATTGTAGGGATTGTTATTGCGACGATTACGTTAACAAGTGCGGGCTTAATCATTGGGAATAATGTTCTAGGCTTTGCAGGTGAAAGCGTGCTTCTAGCTGCGTTACTGACAGCATTTATTAGTATCGTCTTAGGTATGGGGGTACCAGCAACAGCGGCCTATATTATCGTTGCGACGATTTCTGTTCCTATTTTAACGAAACTAGGTGTAGCGCCAATTGCTGCCCATATGTTTGCCTTCTATTTCGCAGCCCTATCAAGTATTACGCCTCCAGTTGCATTAGCATCCTATGCAGCAGCGGGAATTGCAGGGGAATCGGCGAATAAAGTGTCCGTTGAATCTGTTCGGTTAGGGTTAATCGGATTTATCGTTCCGTTCTTCTTTATATTCAATCCAACATTATTATTAACGGGTGGTACAGTAACCGAATATTTATTTGCAGCTATTACAGCAATAGTTGGTGGAGTCGTGCTAGCGGCGGGACTTAAAGGCTTTATGTTTAGAAAAACATTTTTAATCGAAAGAGTGTTACTTATCGTAGCAGGGATTAGTTTGATGGATACAACATTACTCGTCAATATCATTGCTTTAGTCGCTGTAGGCTGTATCGTAGCTACCCAACTTCTAATGAAGGAAAAGGCGAACCCTGTTACGACATTAATTGAAGAGTAAGGAGGGTGAAGTATGCGCCCATTAGACGGAATTCGTGTGTTAGATTTATCAAGGGTTTATGCGGCACCTGCCGGGTCTATGTTATTGGCAGATTTAGGGGCAGAGGTCATCCGAATTGAACATCCCGATGGTTCAGATAGCATGCGGGATTGGGGGCCATTTGTGAATGACCAAAGTACGTACTATCTTTGTGCCAATCGAAATAAAAAATCAATTGTATTAAATTTAAAAAAACAAGAAGATAAAGAGAAATTTTTATCTTTCGTTGCAGATGCGGATGTCGTATTAGAAAATTTTAAAACGGGCGATATGGCACGAATGGGGTTAAGTTACGAAGTATTAAAGAAAGTGAACCCTCGAATTATTTATTGTGCTGTAACGGGTTTTGGTCAAACTGGACCCCTTGCGAATGAGCCGGGCTTCGATCCAGTAATTCAAGCAATGAGTGGTTTAATGGATGTAACCGGGGATGCGGAAGGGGAAGCGACAAAAGTCGGTGTACCTATATCAGATATTTTAACTTCTAATTATGTAGCGATAGGGATTTTAGCAGCGTTACGCTTACGGGATCAAACAAATGTAGGCCAGTTTATTGATTTGGCTCTCCTTGATGTTCAATTAAGTAGCCTTGCCAATGTATCCAGTGCTTATTTAAATGCCCATTTTGTTTCAAAACGATTAGGCAATAAACATAACAATGTTGCACCATATCAAGTATTCCCTTGCGCGGATGGACCGTTAATGTTTTGTATCGGTACAGATGCCCAATTTAAAAAGTTTTGTCATATGATCGGTCGTAAAGAATGGGCAGAAGATCCACGTTTTAAAACAAATACATTAAGAAAACAAAATGAACAAGAGTTGACGGAACTTCTACAAGAAATTACTGTTTCAAAGTCGAGGGATGAATGGTTAAGCTTATTGCAACAACATAAAATTCCTGGTGGTCGAGTTAATACAATAGAAGAAGCTTTGGAACAGCCTCAAGTAAAAGCAAGGAACTTAATCGGAGAATTGGAACATCCGGTATACGGAAAGGTGAAATTCGTTAAAAATCCATTACAACATTCAAGTTTAAACATTTCCTATGATCAAGCTCCTCCACTATTAGGAGAACATACGTCGGAATATTTAAATTCTTTGAAAGTGTAATGTTTGAATTCACTTAACAATGGGGAATAGGTTTTGTTATGATGGTTGTGCAAGGGGGAGCTTTTATGGATCAAACGACTTTTGAAAGAAATTATTTAATGAATACAGTTCAAAAAACGGTCCTTATTTTAAGAGCCTTTACAAGGGAAGAACCAAAGCTATCATTAACGGATCTTCATAAAAAAACAGGTATTGGCCTCTCAAGCTTACAACGATTTGTAGCGACACTCGTACATGAAGGGTTTCTCATAAAAGATGAAAAAACCAAACAATATCAGCTTGGCTTATCTCTATTTTATTTAGGAAAATTAGTCGAGCAGGAATCTACTATTCTCGCTATAGCAGAACCTATTTTAAAATCATTAAGTGAAAAAATAGGCGAAAGTGTTTCTATGAGCATTCTAGACGGGGATCAGCGAAGATGCATTTTGAATTACGAGAGTATTCATCAATTAACAGCGAGAAACCATGTTGGAGATACATCCCCTTTATATGCTGGGGCTTCAGCAAAGGCCATTCTTGCCTATCTACCCCAACATGAAATCGATGATTATTTGAATCGGGTAAAAAGGGTTCCGATTACCGATAATACAATAACGAATCGCGATAAACTTTTAGAGGACTTAGTAACAATTCGTAAGCTAGGCTATGTCCAAACTGAAAGTGAACGAATTATAGGGGCTTGTTCTGTAAGTGTCCCTATTATTTCTCATAGTAGACCAATCGCATCTATTGCCATTATTGTTCCGGATGTTCGATTTAACAATGAGGATACAGAAATGTATAGAGACTTCCTTTTCAATGCAAAAAGGGAGATTGAAAAGCATCTTTCATAAGTGGAATTTTTTACTGTTTTGAAAAAAGCTTGGCAAGTCGAATGCCGAGCTTTTTCTAATGAATTTTTTCAACACCATTGAACAACTCAGTGTAAAATCGTAGTGTGAATTAGATTTTAGGAGAATTAAAAAATATGCATTTTAAACAAGAATTAAAAGTTTTAGAACTTCCAAAATGGGGTCCATATTTGCGCAAGACATGGGAAAATGAATTTGCCAACCATTTATCAAAGGAAGAAAAGGAAGAGATTCATTTAAATAGTTTCTTATGGCATTTATGTAGCTGGGAAGCTGTTGATTGTGCAATGAAAGAAGAGGCTATTAAACTTTTTAATAAAGAAGCTAAAAGGAAATGTACAATCTTTTATCAATTTGTAGATGAATCTTATTTAGTAGAAAACGGGAAAGGTCTACTTATTCAAGATTTACCGTATGACCAATACCATATGGACTACGGCGATATTTACGTAATGGATTGGGAACGAAATTGGACATTCATGATGACCCATGAAGAACTATGCGGACCTTATTTCATTTCGAAAATATGAAGGTTCTCTTACTTTAGGGGAGAGCCTTCTTTATGTTCTTCTATCAATTTCATGGGGAAACAAGGCTTTTTGGAAATGTTTGTAGAATATTAAAGTAAAGTTAAGGGGAATTTTGGATAGATGGAGGGGGTAAATTGGTACTTTTATGGCAACTTTCACTATTTATTTCAATGGTTACTTTAATATTAGGAATCGAAAAAAAGTCTTGGATACTTCTATTAATTAGCACAATCACTTTCTTACCAATTGCTTACTATTTTTCGGGTTCGAATAATGTTTGGAAATTTGTAGGGATTACGCCAATTATATTACTTATTTTAACTACATTAATGTGGTTTATCAAAAAGAAAACATGGGTGTAATAAGCTAGAAGGCTCGGCATTTTAATTGTATCAAATAAAGGCGTTACCATTTTTGGAGGTGCTAGTATGTCCCAATATGTTTACCATATGGTTCCAAAAGATATGCAAGGAGATCGACTGATTCCATTAAATGTGTTAGGAACAACTTATCCCCACTTGTATGAGCAATATACAAAAAAATATTTTGACCATCCTGACCGACCAAATCTACTCAAAAGACAAGTTCCTAAATTACATTGCTTATGGAATGATGTGCTTCATTTCCTACCTATGCATCCTTTTCATGTGTATGATGCACTCACTAAGTTAGAAATCAAGAAAAAGGAAAATTTGCTTTTCTTCAAAATTCCAGTGGAACGACTCCAACCGAATCAAAATGCTCTCTATCTCTACTCTAAGGAAAATTTTAAAGGGCCAGCAGAAGAATTTGATGAACAGGACTTCCTGCTGCTCGATATTGCCGAATATAAAGAAATGAGAAAAATTCCTTCTGAAACAGTGGAATATTATAATGCTGGAAAAAAGAATGGAAAACCTTTTGGAATGTTTCACTTCATTCCCCATGTATTAAGTTTAGGGGAAATAGATGTGACGAATGTAGAAATCATTTCGTGGAATCAGGAGGAGGTCTCTGCCAATGTTGATGGCCATTGAAGAGTTGCCTAACGATAAACCGATTGCGGGCGTACATTGTGTTCCGATAACAGATGATGGGTTAGTTGTAATGGCTTGGGACAAGGAAGAACAGATTCTCACAACAATCGGTGGAAGAATAGAAGGGAACGAAAGCTTTGAAGAAGCGTTGGAGCGAGAAGCGATGGAAGAAGTAGGGATGACGATATCAAATGAAAAAATTCCTTTTGCCTCATGGTACTGGGAATCGACTGACACATATACGATTTGGTATTTGGTAAAAGTACAACAATTTTTGCCTTATACATTTGAAAATGAAAAAACAGGATATGTTCTATTGAACTTTAACACGGCAAAACAAATGATTACAAAGCTTGAAACGAACTTTGAGAAACGAATTCAAATACTAGATTTAGCTTATAAAAAAGCGATACAATTGGAATGGTTATAAAAACTTAGTCATCAAGACATGTTAAAGGAGCGCGTTTTTAGTTGCTTATTGCCATTTGTATTTTAGTATTAGCAATTATTTTGGCTGTATATTTCAGTCGGAATAAATCGGCAAAACGAAAATTTACTGTTTGGGGTATTACAACCATCGTCTTTGTCGCACCGTTATTATCATGGATATTAGGGATATTATTCGGTATGAATAAAGGGGACGGCTTCGTCGGAATGACGGTGATGGTCTATGGATTTGTCTTCCTTATGGTCATCGGATTTATTTTACTGTATTATGGAATTTTTAAAAGAGAACGACCAAAATTTTAAGAGGCGTTTCTACCATTTGTAGAGGCGTTTTTTTTATAGAGATGGTGAGCAAAAACTTTCTATTGTATTTGGAGATAATGAGCATTAACATGAAAATAAAACTTGGCTAAAAAGGAGTGGTTGGATGTCACAAGAAATAGCTTTTCGAGACGCAACACTAGAAGATTTACCGAGAATTGTTGAAATATATAACTCTACCATTCCTGGTAGAATGGTAACGGCAGATACAGAACCTGTAACAGTCGAAGATCGATTAAAGTGGTTCCACGAACATTCACCATCAAAAAGACCGTTATGGGTAGTAGAGCTAGATGGTCAAATTTGTGGATGGGTTAGCCTTCAAGATTTTTATGGAAGACCCGCCTATAGTGCAACGGTAGAAGTAAGTATTTATTTAGATGAAAATTTTAGAGGGCATGGTCTCGGGAAAAAAGTGTTAACGAAAGTAATTGAATCCGCTCCAAATTATGGAGTGGAGACGATACTAGGATTTATTTTCGGTCACAATGAACCAAGCCTCCGCCTATTTACTAGTTTTGGTTTTGAAAAGTGGGCGTTATTACCAGAGGTTGCTACTTTAGACGGTATCAAAAGAGATTTAATTATATTAGGTAAAAAAGTATCGTAAATCAATTGATTCAACAAAAAGGAATTTAAAGCATGAATTCCTTTTTCTTTTAAGATGAAGGATTTTCGGTTGTAAAGGGAGAAAAGGTTTTATCACAATTTAGTTTTAGTTAAGGGGGATAACATTGATTACTTCCGATAGATTACGATTCCGCAGGTATACGAACGAGGATTTTGATTTTCTCATGTCATTATTATCTGACCCGGATGTTGTTCGCTACATTGGAAATGGGAACGTAAGAGATAAAGAAGGTGGGCAAGAGTTCTTAAATTGGATTTATCGAACATATGAATTCGGTGAATATTATGGCTTAATGGTGTTAGTCAATAAAGAGGATAACAGCTTAATTGGGCATGCTGGATTAGTACCCCAAACGATAGACGGCAAAGAAGAGATCGAAATCGGCTATTGGATTGCCAAACGATATTGGGGAAAAGGCTACGCAACTGAAGCAGCTAAAACGTTATTGGATTATGGTAAAGCGCAATTAAAACTAGAAAGGTTTATTGCCCTTATTCAACCTGCTAATACGGCATCCAAAAAGGTTGCAGAAAAGATTGGAATGACATTAGAAAAGGAAATTGTTTTAAAAGGGCAAGATGTTTATTTATATTCCTTATCCTAAGGATACCTTTCCATATAAAAAGGAGATTCACAATGACTTATAGAGAAAGAACAATGAAGGAAGTGGACGAATGGTTAGAGGGGCTACCCGAAAACATTCAAGAAATGACCCTCGTTTTAAGAAAACTAATTTTAGATGCGTCACCGAAACTGAAGGAAGAGTACAAATGGTCCATGCCGAACTATTCAAACAATGGATTAGTATGTTATTTACAAACGGCGAAAAAACATGTGAACCTCGGTTTCCATCAAGGAATTGAGCTTGAAGAAATGGATGTCCATCACTTACTACAAGGTTCAGGTAAAACTATGAGGCATATACAAATTAAAAAAATGGAAGACATTCAACCGGATCTTTTTACTTCCTTTATTCAGGCAGCCGTTGCAATAAATGAGAAATAGGATAAGTAAGGCGATAATCTTAATTAGATTATCGTTTTTTATTTGACCAAGCGAATACTTGTGCAGTGTAGTCAATGCTAACATTCCTTCAAAACGTTATATGGAATAGATGAAAAATTTCATGAAACAGTGGTCAATCATCCTCATTTACAACTGATTCTTATCCCTTAAGGTGGGCTTAATAAAATAATAATTTTGGATTAGAAGCAATCAGTAATGGTGATTGCTTTTTTTATTAATTCTTTTAAAACCACGTGCTCTGCACGTGTGAAAATATACTTTTAGAGTGGTAATGGAGATGGAAT
>NZ_JBIQFG010000044.1:0-28001 GCF_045369345.1 Ureibacillus sp. 179-F W5.1 NHS
TTTTTTTTGCACAAAATTAGTGAAGGACTCTGCATTTTTCCTTTGCAAAGCTCTGCATTTTTATTTTGCCATACACAATAAGGTGACTACTATATATGCTTGACTTTTCAACTGGATTAAAACTTAGTATTGAATTATATCCACTATTTTTTTCATTATTAATATTACTTATCGTTCCTACTATTTTTGTGATCATTTACACAATACTATTTCGTAGAATTCTACCATCGAAACTATTTGATTTCTTGATAGGACCCATTGTACTTTTAGGTTTTTATGTTTGGGCAGTACCGATGGAAATCGGATTTTATGAATTTTTCAGAGCGACATTGTAAGAATTTTTAATCATTTTGTCCTCACATTTTTATTTCAATGGCTTCTTCAAATCGAATTTTGTTTCACCTTCATTAAAACTACATATATCAAAAAAGACCGAGCGCAATTGCACTCGGTCTTTACCATTTAGATTTTTTGAGTTCCTAGCTTCCTAAAACCCTCGAAATCATTGATTTTATTGGAATTAACCAATAGAACCTTCCATTTCGAATTTGATTAAACGGTTCATTTCTACTGCGTATTCCATTGGTAATTCTTTTGTGAATGGTTCGATGAAGCCCATTACGATCATTTCTGTTGCTTCACCTTCTGAAATACCACGGCTCATTAAGTAGAATAATTGCTCTTCAGATACTTTAGAAACTTTTGCTTCATGCTCTAAAGATACATTATCGTTTAAGATTTCGTTATATGGAATTGTATCAGATGTTGATTCGTTATCTAAAATTAACGTATCACATTCGATGTTAGAACGTGCACCTGTTGCTTTTTTACCAAATCGAACGATACCACGGTAAGTTACTTTACCACCTTGTTTAGAGATCGATTTAGAAACGATTGTTGAAGATGTGTTTGGTGCTAAGTGAATCATTTTTGCACCAGCATCTTGGTGTTGACCTTTACCTGCAATCGCAATTGAAAGGGTCATACCACGAGCACCTTCTCCTTTTAAAATACATGCTGGGTATTTCATCGTTAATTTTGAACCGATGTTACCATCAATCCATTCCATTGTACCGTTTTCTTCAACAACCGTACGTTTTGTAACTAAGTTATATACGTTGTTCGCCCAGTTTTGGATTGTTGTATAACGGCAATAAGCATCTTTCTTAACGATAATTTCAACTACTGCTGAGTGAAGGGAGTTTGTAGTATATACAGGAGCTGTACATCCTTCTACATAGTGAACACTTGATCCTTCATCAACAATAATTAATGTACGTTCGAATTGACCCATATTTTCAGAGTTAATACGGAAGTATGCTTGAAGTGGAGTATCTAATTTTACACCAGGTGGAACGTAAATGAATGATCCACCAGACCAAACAGCTGAGTTTAGAGCAGCAAATTTGTTGTCTGATGCTGGAATAACTGTACCCCAATATTGTTTGAAAATATCTTCATTTTCACGTAATGCTGAATCTGTATCTTTGAAGACAATTCCTAAATCTTCAAGATCCTTTTTCATGTTGTGGTAAACTACTTCAGATTCGTACTGAGCAGATACACCAGCTAAATATTTTTGTTCAGCTTCAGGAATACCTAATTTATCAAATGTAGCTTTGATTTCTTCTGGTACTTCATCCCAAGATTTTTGAGTTGCTTCAGATGGTTTTACATAGTAAGTAATTTCATCGAAGTTTAAAGCAGATAGGTCGCCACCCCATTGTGGCATTGGTTTAGAGTAGAAAATTTCTAACGCTTTTAAACGATAGTTTAACATCCACTCCGGTTCATTTTTCATATTTGAAATTTCACGGACGATTTCATCAGTTAATCCACGTTTTGAACGGAAAACTGAAACGTCTTTATCATGGAAGCCGTATTTGTAATCGCCGATATCAGGCATTTTTTTCGCCATTTTTATTCTCCTCCGTTCAAAAATTAATTTTGATCGCTTACGCCTTTTTCCATTGCTTTCCAAGCTAATGTAGCGCATTTAATTCGTGCTGGGAATTTTGAAACACCTTGAAGGGCTTCAACATCCCCTAAATCATATTTATCGCTATAGTCTTCACCTAGCATCATTTTCGAAAAAATATCAGCTAGTTCAAGAGCTTCATTTACTTTTTTTCCTTTAATAACTTCTGTCATCATAGAGGCAGAAGACATTGAAATGGAACAGCCTTCTCCATCAAATTTAGCATCTTCGACTATACCATCGTTGATTTTTAAAGTTAAATGAATGCGGTCACCACATGTAGGGTTATTCATATCGATTGTGACACTGTCACCATCCAATGAACCTTTGTTACGCGGTTTTTTATAATGATCCATAATGACTGAGCGGTATAGTTGATCTAAATTATTAAAAGACATCGTTAAAATACTCCTTCGCTGTGCGCAATCCTTCAACAAGTCGATCAATATCTTCCTTCGTATTATACATATAGAAGCTTGCTCGAGCTGTTGCAGTACATTGTAGCCATTTCATTAGCGGTTGAGCACAATGATGACCTGCACGTACAGCAATACCATTCATATCTAAAACAGTTGCTAAATCATGTGGATGTACACCGTCGATATTGAATGTAATTAAGCCGCAACGTTTCTGTGGATCTCGAGGTCCGTAAACGGTTAAACCATCGATTTTATCCATTTCACTTATAGCATATTCTACTAGGCTATGTTCATGTTCCGCAATTTTTTCCAATCCAATTTCATTTAAGAAATCAATCGCAGCACCTAAGCCAATAGCACCAGCAATATTTGGAGTACCACCTTCAAATTTCCAAGGCAGTTCTTTCCAAGTAGAATCATATAAGCCTACAAAGTCAATCATTTCCCCGCCAAATTCAATTGGTTCCATGTTTTCTAAAAGCGCTTTTTTACCATATAGTACACCAATACCTGTTGGACCGCACATTTTATGACCAGAAAAACCTAAAAAGTCACAATCAAGATCTTGCACATCGATCGGCATATGCGGTGCAGCTTGTGCTGCATCTACTACGATTACTGCACCAACTTCGTGGGCGATTTCAGCAATTTCTTTAATTGGATTAATCGTTCCTAAAACGTTTGAAGCCATTGTAATCGCGACAATTTTCGTTTTATCTGTAATCGTATTGCGAACAGTATCTAATGTAATCGTACCATCTGGTTCAAGGTCAAAATACTTTAATACAGCACCTTTTTCCTTCGCCAATTGTTGCCAAGGAATTAAGTTTGAATGGTGTTCCATATAGGAGATAATAATTTCATCTCCTTCTTCAACATTCATTCGTCCATAAGCAGCTGCTACCGTATTTAAAGAAGTTGTAGTACCACGAGTGTAAATAATTTCTTCTGTTGACGTCGCGTTAATGAACTTACGGATTTTCTCACGAGCTCCTTCATATGAATCAGTTGCTCGATTTCCTAAAGTATGTACACCACGGTGAACGTTGGAATTATCTAACTCGTAATAGTTTTTTACTGCTTCTAATACTTGAATTGGCTTTTGGGATGTTGCTGCACTATCAAGGTAAACGAGCGGATGCCCGTTTACTTCTTGATTGAGAACAGGAAACAATTTACGGATTTCATTCATTAGCGAACTTTCCCTTCAATGACTTTCGTCAATTGATTTTTAACGCTTTCGATAGGAAGGTTAGTAACAACAGGCGCAAGGAATCCGTGGATAACTAAACGCTCTGCTTCTGATTTTGAAATACCACGACTCATTAAGTAATAAAGTTGAATTGGATCAACACGACCAACAGATGCTGCGTGTCCTGCCATTACATCATCTTCATCAATTAATAAAATTGGGTTTGCATCACCACGAGCATTTTCAGATAACATTAATACGCGTGATTCTTGTTCTGCATTTGATTTTGTAGCACCGTGTTCAATTTTACCGATACCATTGAAGATTGTTTGAGCTGCATCTTTCATAACACCATGTTTTAAGATGAAGCCTTCAGAGTTTTTACCCCAGTGACGAACTTCTGTTGTGAAGTTTTGTTTTTGTTCTCCGCGCCCTACTACTACTGTTTTCGCATTGGCAGTTGAACCGTCACCAATTAAGTGAGTAATATTTTCAGAAATTGTATCTGAATCGTTCATTAAACCTAAAGCCCAGTCCATTTTCGCATCGCGTTTAATATGACCGCGGCGGTTTACGTAAGTTGTAAAACCTTTAGCAAGAACATCTACAGCACCGAAAGTAACTTGTGCATTGTCTAATGCAACAACTTCTTCGATTAAGTTAGCTTGTCCATTTGCTTGTTCTACTGTAGATACATAAGTTTCTACATATGTTACTGCTGAATTGCTGTCAGCTACGACAAGAACATGGTTAAATAATGAAGCGTCTGCATTGTCGTTTAAGAAAACAACTTGTAATGGTTGTTCAACAACAACGTTTTTTGGTACGTATACGAATACACCACCGTTAACTAATGCAGCATGGTAAGCAGTTAATTTATGCTCATCTACTTTAACAGCTTCTGTCATAAAGTATTTTTGAACTAAATCACTGTGCTCACGAATCGCAGTTTGGATATCTGTAAAAATAACACCTTGAGCTTTTAACTCTTCAGAAATTTTAATAAATGCAGGTGTATTATTACGTTGAATATAAAGGTTTTCTTGGCCTTCAATATCAATGATTTCTTTTACTTCTGTAGGAAGCTCGTCTAAAGAATTAAATGGTGCACTTTCTACTGTATGTTGAGGGAACTCGATAAAGTTCCAACCTGTAATATTTGTTTTATCTGGCTTTGGCATTGGTAGCTCAGCAGCCTTTTCAATTGCTTCCGCGCGCAAGTTCGCAAACCATGATGGTTCATTGTTGCTTTGCGAGAACGAGCGTACTTCTGTAGCTGATAACGCCAATTTTGTTTCAACCGTCATGTTGTTTCGCCCTCCTCCATTAAGCTTCTTCTGTTACCGCGTCTGTATCTTCGATTCCTAATTCTTTTTTAATCCAGTCATAACCTTCTGCTTCTAGACGTTGAGCTAATTCTGGACCACCAGATTTAACAACGCGACCTTGCATCATAACGTGTACATGATCAGGAGTAATGTAGTTTAATAAACGTTGGTAGTGAGTGATTGCAAGACATCCAAATCCTTCACCGCGCATTTCGTTAATACCTTTTGCAACAACTTTTAATGCGTCGATATCAAGACCTGAGTCGATTTCGTCTAAAATAGCGAAAGTAGGTTTAATCATCATTAATTGAAGAATTTCATTACGTTTCTTTTCCCCACCAGAGAATCCTTCATTTAAATAACGTTGAGCCATATCTTGATCCATTTCTAGGAAATCCATTGTTTTATCAAGCTCACGGATAAATTTCATTAATGAAATTTCATCGCCTTCTTCACGACGAGCGTTAATAGCTGAACGGATGAAATCTGCGTTTGTTACACCTGAAATTTCAGAAGGGTATTGCATAGCTAGGAATAAACCAGCTTTTGCACGCTCATCAACTTCCATTTCAAGTACGTTTTCACCATCTATTTCAATAGTACCTTGAGTAACTTCATATTTAGGGTGACCCATAATAGCAGAAGCTAATGTAGATTTACCTGTACCATTTGGACCCATAATTGCATGGACTTCATTTGTATTAATTGTTAGGTTTACACCTTTTAAAATCTCTTTATCTTCAATCGATACATGAAGATCTTTAATAACTAAAGTTGACATTATATTACCTCCGTAGTTGCGAGTTAAATGGTAGAACCATTTCTAATTTATTATCATTCTAATCTTAACCGAAAACTTCAAAGCATGCAAAAGATTTATTCCACAATCATTAGATTTCAACAAAAACCATTATTATATTGGTGTTTTACACATTTTTTCAGTTTTGACGAAAACTAATTTTAAAAAAAAGGCAAGAAATTCATTTTCAATAAAAGAATACTAATTGAGAATAGATTTCAAATATCATAGAGTAAAAAATAATTTTAATCATTGAGATTAGAGACTTAAGTAGTTTTCCTTAGTATAACCAATTCTTATACATGTTGCGAAGAAATTATATTAATAAAATGTTTGATTCAAAATCAAAAAAAGACGACTTCTGAGTTCTATTAAAAACTCAAAAATCGCCTAATCAAATTATGCTTTAACCGTTGTCATTAAAAATTCATCAACACTTGCTGCTACCGCGCGACCTTCTTTAATAGCCCAAACAACTAAGCTTTGACCCCGTCTTGCATCCCCTGCTGTAAATACACCAGGAACATTTGTTTCAAAATCTTTAATGGATGCTTGGATACGGTTATTGACTAATTTCACACCGAATTGTTCTGGTAATGATTTTTCCACTCCTTCAAATCCAATCGCAACAAACACATATTGAGCTGGCCAAACCTTTTCAGTACCTGGAAGCTCTTTGAAGAAATAAAATCCGTCATCGCCTAAAATTTTCTCCATTTGAATCGTATGAAGTTCTTTTACGCGTCCGTTTTTATCAGCAACAATTTTTTTCGTTTGAATGCAATATTCCCGTGGGTCACGGCCCTTTGCCGCTTCTACCTCTTCATAGGCATAATCCAATTTATAAACATTTGGATCTTGCGGCCAAGGACGATCTTCTTGTCGTGTTTTTGGTAATTGTGGATGTTTACCGAACTGATACACAGAGCGTGCCTTTTGACGAATAGCTGTCGCCACACAGTCTGCACCAGTATCACCGCCTCCGATAACAATTACATCCTTACCAGCAACATCGATTGCTTTTTTATCTTCAAAATTAGAATCTAGTAAACTTTGCGTAACACCTGTTAAGTAATCCATAGCTAAATGAATTCCTTCAGCCTCACTGCCCTCTAAATGAAGCACCCGTTGTTTTTGAGCACCGATACAAAGTATTACAGCATCGTATTGAGCCTTTAATTCATCTGCAGTAATATCCTTGCCAATTTCCGTATTTAATATGAAATCAATTCCTTCTTGACGAAGTAAATTTACTCGACGTTCAATGACGTCTTTTTCTAATTTCATATTCGGAATACCATACATTAATAAACCGCCTGGACGGTCAGCCCGTTCATAAATCGTTACACTATGGCCAAGTTGATTTAATTGATCTGCCGCTGCTAATCCAGCCGGCCCTGATCCAACGATGGCGACCCTTTTCCCTGTACGAGTTTGAGGAATACGAGGAACAATCCAATTATTTTCAAACCCTTTATCAATAATGGAACGTTCGATTGATTTAATGGCAACGGCAGGATCCGAAATTCCTAATGTACATGATCCTTCACAAGGCGCTGGACAAACGCGCCCTGTGAATTCAGGAAAGTTATTCGTCATATGTAGACGATCTAATGCTTCTTTCCATTTCCCTCTATAAACTAAATCATTCCATTCGGGAATAACGTTTTGGATTGGACAGCCTGCAGCTGCACCGCGAATTTCCACGCCCATATGACAGAACGGTGTACCGCAATCCATACAACGCGCGCCTTGCCTTTGTAATGATTCATCTGACAGCCTTGTAGCATATTCATTCCAACTCGAAATACGCTCTAGTGGAGGCTGTTCCTTTGTTTTTTCTCGTTTATATTCCATAAATCCTGTTGGTTTCCCCATGCTAGAACCCCCTCTTATTTGGAAATCGCTAATTCTTTCACTCCAGTTGTTTCAACAAAAGCTTGCATCGCAGCTCCATCCTCTGTTAACCCTTGGAATCGATGGTAATTGATTTTCTCAATCATCGCTTTATAATCCGTCGGTACAACTTTAATAAACTTCTTAACAAATTGATCCCATTTCGCTAGAATATCTAACGCAATCGTACTTTCAGTATGCTCCAAGTGTTTAATAATCATTGAGCGTACAGCCTCGATTTCCGCTTTATCTTCTAAACGTTCCAATTGAATCATTTCTGTATTACATTTTTCTTTGAAACTTGCTTCATCCGTTGGTAAAACATAAGCAGTTCCACCACTCATACCAGCAGCAAAGTTTTTTCCTACATCTCCTAAAATAACGACACGACCACCAGTCATATATTCACAGCCGTGATCACCGATACCTTCCACCACTACATTGGCACCGCTGTTACGAACCGCAAAGCGCTCTCCTGCTCGACCATTTATATAAGCAGTTCCACTAGTCGCTCCGTACAAACAAACGTTACCAGCGATCACATTCTGTTCTTGCTCGCCTTTAATAGGGGCAATGGCCACTAATTTACCACCAGATAACCCTTTACCGAAGTAGTCATTGACATCACCAACACAAGATAACGCCATCCCACGTGGAACAAAGGCACCGAAACTTTGGCCAGCATGACCAGTAAATTTCAATGTAATCGTGCCATCTTTCAACCCTTTTTCGCCGTACTTTTTCGAAATTTCACTTCCGATTATTGTCCCAACAACTCGATCTGTATTTTTAATCGTGTATTCTAACTCTATATGCTCTTTTTCTTTTATACTATTTTCTACTTTCGGTAGAAGCTCGCGTACATCGAAGGTTTCGTTAATACGTAAATCTTGCTCTGTTTGTTTCGTACGAACCCCTTGTACTTGATAAAGCAATGCCGATAAATCAAGTTGACTTGCTTTCCAATGGGATTTTGCCCGTTCACTAATTTGAAGGACATCTGTACGACCAACCATTTCTTCAATCGTACGGAATCCTAATTTTGCCATATATTCTCGAATTTCTTCCGCTACAAATGTCATATAGTTCACGATATGGTCAGCATTTCCCATGAATTTTGCACGCAACTCCGGATTTTGTGTTGCCACACCAACCGGGCATGTATCCAAATGACAAGCACGCATCATAATACAGCCAAGGACAATTAAAGGAGCTGTAGCAAATCCGTATTCTTCCGCTCCTAGTAAAGCCGCCATTACAACGTCTTTACCTGTCATTAACTTTCCATCGGTTTCTAATGTTACCTTTTCACGAAGTCCATTTAACATTAATGTTTGATGAGCTTCAGCCAACCCAAGTTCCCAAGGTAAACCTGTATGTTTAATAGAAGTTTTAGGTGATGCTCCCGTTCCGCCATCATATCCAGAAATAACGATGACATCAGCTCCACCTTTCGCTACACCTGCTGCGATTGTTCCTACCCCCGCTTTTGCAACAAGTTTTACTGAAATACGAGCGTTACGGTTGGCATTTTTCAAATCGTAAATTAGTTCTGCTAAGTCTTCAATTGAATAAATATCATGATGTGGTGGCGGTGAAATTAATCCTACACCTGGTGTTGAACCGCGAACTTCAGCAACCCATGGATATACTTTATTCCCTGGCAATTGTCCACCTTCACCTGGTTTAGCCCCTTGTGCGACTTTAATTTGCAACTCATTCGCATTCACTAAATAATGGGATTTCACACCAAAACGCCCTGAAGCAATTTGTTTAATTGCACTATTCCGGTTATCACCGTTTTGATCTACTTCAAAACGAGCTGGGTCTTCTCCACCTTCACCGGAATTCGAGCGACCACCAATTCGGTTCATCGCAATCGCTAATGTCTCATGGGCTTCTTTTGAAATCGAACCAAAGGACATTGCCCCCGTCTTAAATCGTTTTAGAATCGATTCTACCGGTTCTACATCTTCTAACGGAATCGATTGGTTCGTAGATTTGAATTCAAATAAATTTCTTAAAAAACCAATACGTTCTTCATTTGCCATTTCAGCATACATTCTATATAAACCGTAATCATTTCTTCTCGTAGCTGTTTGCAAAGTATGAATCGTTTTTGGATTAAAGGCATGATGTTCACCATCTGCACGCCATTGGAAATCACTGCCGGAATCTAATAATTCCGACTTTGAACGACACGCTAATGCATGACGACGTTTTGCCTCTTCACCAATCGTTTCTAAATCAATACCATCAATTTGGGATGCTGTACCTGTGAAATGCTGATCAATCACTTCTTTACTAATACCTACCGCTTCAAAAATTTGAGCTCCGCGGTATGATTGAACAGTAGAAATCCCCATTTTTGACATGACTTTCACAACACCATCTGCAATCCCTTTACGATACTTGGCTACAGCATCTTGATAGCTTAAGTTAAGATGGCCAGCTTCAATCGACTGCTGAATTGAAGCGTATGCTAAATAAGGATTTATTGCATCTGCACCAAAACCAATTAAAGATGCAAAATGATGAACTTCTCTTGCTTCACCACTATTGACAATTAAACTTACTAAAGTTCGCTTACCTGTACGAACTAAATATTGATGTAAGCTACTTACCGCAAGTAAGATTGGTATTGTTGGTGTGTGGACTGAATCAAGTTCATCCGTTAAAACGAGCAATGTTACTCCTGCGTTAATTGCCTCATCTGCTTCTTTGAAAAGACGTTCCAATTCTTTTTCTAAAGACATTTCAAATTGAAGATTGATGACTGAATGTTGAAAATATTTATTCGACAAGCTTGTCAGTTCATCCAACTCACCGTTTGTTAATATAGGTGTTTCTAAGAAAATACGACGGGCATTTTCAGCATTCGGGTGTAGCAAGTTTCCTTCCGCACCTAACAAAGTCATCGTAGAAGTAACGATATGTTCACGGATTGAATCGATTGGCGGATTCGTAACTTGAGCAAACAATTGCTTAAAGTAATTAAACAATGATTGGGGACGATCGGATAATACCGCTAATGGTGAATCATTCCCCATTGAACCAATCGGATCCTTTGCACTGCTTGAAATTGGAACTATATATTTTTGAATATCTTCAAATGTGTAACCGAAGGATTTTTGACGTAAAGATAAATCATCTACCTTTTTCGGTAATTCATTTTCTGCTTCGATCGTTACTAAGTTCTCTTCTAACCATTGGGCATAAGGTTCGGCCTGTGCCATTTCTCTTTTTAACTCTTCATCGGAAACAATTTTCCCTTGTTCTAAATCGATGAGCAACATACGACCAGGACTTAAACGTTCTTTATATAAAACGTTTTCCTCTTCGATATCAACAACCCCTACTTCTGAAGAAAAAACAATCATATCATCTTTTGTTACATAATAGCGTGCTGGACGTAACCCGTTACGGTCTAAAATCGAGCCAATTTGTTTACCATCTGTGAAACAAATTGCAGTCGGTCCATCCCACGGCTCCATTAAGCTTGCATGATATGCATAAAACGCTTTTTTCTCTTCTGAAATATGAGGGTTTTCTGTCCACGGTTCTGGAATTAACATCATTGCCGTATGGGCAGGAGTTCTACCTGCTAATACGAAAAATTCAAAGGCATTATCCAACATGGATGAATCTGAACCTGAGTTATCAATAATCGGTAATAATTTCTTTAAATCTTCACCAAAGCTTTCTGAAATAAAACGTTGTTCCCTAGCCGTCATCCAGTTAATATTGCCACGTAATGTGTTGATTTCACCGTTATGAACGATATAGCGGTTTGGATGAGCACGTTCCCAACTCGGGAATGTATTCGTTGAGTAGCGTGAATGGACTATGGCAAAAGCTGAAACAAAGCTTTCATCTTGTAGATCTATATAAAACTCACTTACTTCTTCTGGAGTTAATAACCCTTTAAATACAATCGTTTGGCTCGACATACTTGGGCAATAAAATTTCATATCTTGTTCCTTTGCCCAAAACTCCGTCTGCTTACGAATTAAATACAATTTACGCTCAAAGGCTAAAGTATCTTTAACGTTTTCTGCCTTTATAAATACTTGGCGAACAACAGGCGCCGTTGACTTAGCAACATCGCTTAAAATCTCTTTATTTGTAGGAACAGTTCTCCATCCGATTAAAGATTGCCCTTCTTGTTCAATGAATTCGTTTATTTTTTTCTCAATGGATTCTCTCTCTTTATGATCCTCTGTAAAAAATAATTGCCCTACACCATACTCACCTTTCGCTGGTAAGTTTAGCTCTGGACAATTTAATTTATAAAATAGGTCAGGAATTTGTACCATTAAACCAGCACCGTCGCCAGTTTTGCCGTCACCTCCGCGTCCTGCTCGGTGATCTAAGCGACATAACATTTCTAATCCATTTTTTACAATTTCATGTGAAGCGTGTCCCTTAATATTTGCATAAAAACCGATACCACAAGCGTCATGTTCAAAAGTCGGTGAATAAAGACCTTGTGCCTTCGGATACTGATGAAAAGCCATGTAAATCCCCCCAAATCTCATAAATACCTTATTTACATTTTAAGGTTTATAAAATAATATAAACAATATATAGTTTGGATTGAATTAATCTAATTTTTAGATAAATGGGGTGAAAACGTTGGAATTACGCCAATTGCGATACTTTGTAGAAGTGGCAGAAAGGGAACATATTTCTGAAGCAGCCGAACATTTACATGTCGCCCAATCAGCAGTCAGCAGACAAATTGCAAACTTAGAAGACGAGCTAGGTACAGCACTTTTTGAGCGAGTAGGTCGAAATGTGAAGCTGACACCAATTGGTAAAATCTTTTTAGACCATACAGTTACCGCACTGAAGGCAATTGATTTTGCAGTCAAACAAGTGGAAGAATATTTAGACCCCGCAAAAGGAACCATTAAAATTGGCTTCCCTACTAGTCTTGCAAGCTATGTATTACCAACCGTTATTTCTGCTTTTAAAAAAGAATATCCAAATGTTATGTTCCATTTACGCCAAGGATCATATCGCTATTTAATTGATGCCGTAAAAAATCGAGAGCTTAATTTGGCTTTTTTAGGCCCTGTACCACAGGCAGACGAAAGCATCAATACAACGATCTTATTTAGTGAGAAAATCCATGCTTTACTTCCTGCTAGCCACCCGTTAGCTAAACGAAACAAAATTCATTTATCCGACCTACGCCATGATAATTTTGTATTATTTCCGGAAGGGTATATTTTACACAAAGTCGCCATTGATGCTTGTAAATCGGCAGGCTTTATCCCAAACGTTACTTCTAAAGGGGAAGATATGGATGCATTAAAAGGATTAGTTGCTGCCGATATCGGTGTATCACTCCTACCCGAAAGCTCTTTGTACGACTCGACACCACGTTTAACCGTTAAGATGGAAGTGGAAAGCCCTATTTTAACAAGAACTGTCGGTGTCATCTATCCGACTAATCGAGAACTCGGACCGTCGGAACAAGTATTTTTAAAATTTATTAACACATTTTTCTCAAGATTAAATCGTTTTATATAATGTAAAAAAACCTTCGGATCAATCCGAAGGTTTTGTAATAATTATTCATTTACAGGTACGACTGCGCCGCCCCACTCATCAAGAATGAATTGTTGGATTTCGTCAGAATGAAGTACTTCAACTAAACGTTTAATCGCTTCATTATCTTTGTCTTCAGAACGTACAGCAATCACATTTACATATGGAGATTCAGAATCTTCAATTGCGATAGAATCTTTAATTGGGTTAATACCCGCATCGATTGCGAAGTTCGAGTTAATTACAACCGCATCGCCTTCGCCTTCTTCATAATACGTAACTAACATTTCTGGAGCAGAGCTATTATCAATCTTAAAATTTTTAGGATTTTCAACGATATCATCAACAGTTGCTACTGCTTTGTCGACATTTTCATCTAGTTTAATTAAACCTTTTGCTTCTAAAAGAGTTAAAATACGACCTTGGTCACCAACAGAATTAGAAATAATAATCGTTGCACCTTCCGGTAGCTCATCTAATGATTTATATTTTTGAGAATAAATACCGATTGGTTCGATATGAATGCCACCAGCGTTTACAAAATCATAACCTTTATCTTTAATTTCAGTTTCTAAATAAGGAATGTGTTGGAAGTAATTTGCATCAAGATCACCAGACTCTAAATCTTGGTTCGGCATTACATAATCTTGGTAAGGTTTAATATCTAATTCAATACCTTCTTCAGCTAGAATTGGTTTTGCTTGTTCTAAAATGATGTCATGTAAACCGTTTGAAGCACCGATTGTAATTGTTTTTGATTCTTCTTTTCCACCTTCACCAGTTGTCTTTTCATCTTCAGCGCTACCACAAGCTGCTAAAGCAAGTACGACTACTGATATCAATAAAAATGATAAAAATTTCTTCATTTTCTTGTTCCCCTTTTCTTAATATCTTATATATGTGAACGGTCTTACCGTAAGCACTGGAGTGATCTTTATCGTTTATCGGTCTTTGTTGTTATAAAGTCCCCAATAAATTGAATAATAAACACAATAATTAAAATAATAATGGTTGCCATTAGTGTTACATCATCACGACTACGTTGGAAACCATCGATGAAGGCTAAGTTTCCTAACCCTCCAGCACCGATAATTCCTGCCATCGCAGTGTATCCTACTAGCGTTACTGCCGTTACTGTAATACCTGAAAGTAAAGCTGGCATCGATTCTGGAATTAATACTTTCCAAATAATTGTAGAAGTTTTCGCTCCCATTGAACGGGCTGCTTCTATAACTCCTTTATCAATCTCACGTAATGCGATTAATACCATCCGCGCATAGAAAGGTGCTGCCCCAATGATCAATGCCGGCAAAGCTGCTTCTACCCCGCGAATTGTTCCTAGTAAAAACTTCGTAAATGGAATTAATAAAATAATCAATACGATAAATGGAATCGAACGGAAAATATTTACTAATGATCCGGTAATAAAGTTTGCAATTTTATTTGCCCAAATTTGATGTGGACTCGTTAAAAACAATACAATACCAACTATTAAACCAATAACAAAGGTTGCTGCCGTTGAGATGATTGTCATATAAAGGGTGTCATATGTAGCTTGCCACATATCTTCCCATCGAACATTCGGAAATAATTCACTAAGCATGTTCAATCACCTCCGTTTGAATTTCTATTGAATTGAGTAAATCTAATGCTTTTTGAACGTTGCTATCTTCACCAACAATTTGAACAATTAATGTTCCATATGGTCCACTTGCCGTTTGTGAAATGTTACCGTGAACAATATTCACTTCTACATCGAACT
This sequence comes from Ureibacillus sp. 179-F W5.1 NHS, assembly GCF_045369345.1. Lineage (NCBI taxonomy): Bacteria > Bacillati > Bacillota > Bacilli > Caryophanales > Caryophanaceae > Ureibacillus > Ureibacillus sp. 179-F W5.1 NHS. The sequence continues at coordinate 14,931 of NZ_JBIQFG010000044.1, forward strand.
GTTTAATTAATTGGGAAATGATTGGCTGTTCCGTCTTATTTCCTATAAACGTTAGTTTCACAATTTTACCCGTTGGATAATTAGCTAAAATTTGTTCAATGGAATTTTTTGAATCCTTTGTCCCAGACACTTGCATAACAAAGTTTTTCGTAATATCTGCTTGAGGTTGTTGGAACACTTGAAGAACATCGCCTTGTTCCACAACTTGTCCCGCTTCCATCACGGCCACACGGTGACAAATTTTACGAATGACGTGCATTTCATGGGTAATCAAAACAATTGTAAGACCTAGACGCTTATTAATATCTAATAACAATTCTAAAATGGAATCTGTCGTCTCTGGATCCAACGCGCTCGTTGCTTCATCGCAAAGTAACACTTCTGGATTATTAGCTAACGCCCTTGCAATTCCTACCCGCTGCTTTTGCCCCCCTGATAATTGGGAAGGATATGCTTTGTCTCGACCAGATAATCCTACTAAATCGATCAACTCTTTAACCCGTTTTGTACGTTCCGCCGCTGGAACACCGGCAATTTCCAATGGGAAAGCGATATTTTCCGCAACTGTGCGGGACCATAGTAAATTAAAATGTTGGAAAATCATACTAATTTTTTGTCTTGCTTGACGAAGTTTACTACCTGAAATAGAAGAAATCGGCTGACCGTTTACAACAACCGATCCAGCAGTTGGTTTTTCTAATCCATTTAACAAACGAATCATTGTACTTTTTCCTGCGCCGCTGTATCCAATGATGCCGAATATTTCACCTTTTTGAATGGTTAAATTAACATTTTTTACAGCTGCTATTTCACCATTTTTTGTTTTATATATTTTCGATATATCCTTTAGCTCAATCATATATGTACTCCTTTATATTACGCCTCAATAATTTATGTTGAGGAAGAAATGTATGTAAAATACACAACTTTTTTATCCTTTTCTTTTTAATCCCAAAATAAAAACCCTTTCTACAAAGACAAGTAGAAAGGGCACGCAATAAAACTTCTATTTACGATAACCGTTCTCTTATCTTTCAAAGTATCCACTTCGCGTGACTTGGCACCTTTTCACATAATGTGATGGTTGCCGGGTTTCATAGGGCACTTCCCTCCACCGCTCTTTATAAGAGTTACGATATTTAATTTTAAGATTATGGATGTAACTTTATCACGTTCATTTTAAGTAGTCAACTACTTTTTTAACTTTTCGTATAAATAGGGTACAGATTGAAAGGCATACACTTTTTCAACCTGATTATCCCTACTAATCAACAAACAAGGAACACTTTCTATTTGATAATCAAATGCTAGTTGTTCTAGAAAATTAATGTTAGCTTTACCTAAAGGTAGTTCAGGCAATAGTGTTTCTATTACGTCCAACATTTTGGAGGCGACTGCACACGTTCCGCACATAGGGGTATACAAATAAAAAGCCGTTAACGAATTTTGCTCCTTTTGCTGCTCCCAAGTTTCAATCGTCCATTCTTCCATCTTTCATCATCCTACTCAATTTTATATCAATAAGCTGCATTTTTTCTAAAAGAACCGGTTATCCCATAAGTAATTATACTTCTGTGGATGAAGATAAATATTGTTTATGCACTGAAAACTTTGCCTCATTTAATAAATGGGCCAACACTTTTTTAGGCGCATTGGCAACTTCTATATACGTTCTAGGAATGAAAAGGTGGATTGCTTCCGAATAAATTCTTTTCGTCAACTTTCTCAACTTTTCTCCCGAATTATCCGCATCAAATAAAGTGTAGAGCTTACATTCTTCAAAGGGCTCTAAAAGATCCAGTAAAGCATCTTCACTAATCGTCCCATTTGTACAAATAATTTTAACATCCTCAGCAAAAATTGGTGCAATGTTCAACTTATCCGATCGGCCTTCAACAATTATACACTTTTCAACAGTCATTTGCTTCACCCCACGCTTTGTAGTTATACAGCTAAAAAATGTCTGCAAATATGCATAAAAAATTAGAAAAAGAAGATGGTTACTTATTATATTTTATTGTAAAAAAAACGCCAGTGGTTTTCTGGCGTTTTTACTATATCATATTCTTATTCTGCATCAATTAATTCATTATATTGCTCAGGAGTTAATAAAGCATCAACTTGCGAAAGATCTGTTGGTTCAACAACAATCATCCACGCTTTTTCGTATGGTGATTCATTAACATATTCTGGACTATCTTCAAGCTCAGAGTTAATTTCAACAACTTTCCCTGAAATAGGTGCATATAGTTCTGAAACAGTTTTAACAGATTCTACACTACCAAATGGCTCGTTTAATTGAATTTCGTCGCCTACTTGTGGAAGTTCTACGAAAACAATATCGCCTAGTTCCGATTGGGCAAAGTGGGTAATTCCTACACGTACTTTTCCATCTTCTACTTTAATCCATTCGTGTTCTTTTGAATAACGTAAATCTTTCGGTGTGCTCACTAAAAACCCCTCCAAATATGTAATTCATTCAAGTTTAGTTTGACATATTTCTATAGCAAATACAAGCTAGTTCAGATGATTATTTCCAAGATTCTGCAAACTCAGCTTCTTTAAAACCTAACGTTACTTTTTCACCGTCAGTTACGATTGGGCGTTTAATTAACATCCCGTCAGAAGCAAGTAATTCTAGTTGTTCATCTTCAGACATTGAACTTAATTTGTCCTTTAACCCTAACTCTTTATACTTCATGCCAGATGTATTAAAAAATTTCTTTAACGGAAGGTTACTTGCTTTCCAATACGACTTTAACTCTTCTTTTGTAGGGGTTTGTTCTACAATATGAATTAGCTCGTAGGAAATACCGTTTTCATCTAGCCATTTTTGAGCTTTTTTGCAAGTTGTGCAGCGTGGATATTGAATCAATTTTAGTGTCATTTCACTACTCCTTCATAAGTTATAAAATTTAAATAAAGTATACCAGAGATTGATTGTACTGAAAAAGATAAAGTGAAACTTCAATCAGTAGATTATTATTTTGGATCTCGCTAGGAGACTTCGCTGTCTTTCATTTAATAAAAACAGCCTAAATGCAAAATACCATTCCTAACAAATAAATAGAAAAAGGTATCCAAAGAGGATACCTTGTTTATTTCGTCTTATACAATATATTTTTCAGCTTCGATTAGTTTTTTAGATGCTTCACGCTTTTTCAAAATTAAATTGTAAGGGTTGCTACGAGTTAATTTACGTAGAGCGGAAAGCATCATTTTACCGTTATCTCCTTCGGCAGAAGCAAGGATTGTTTCTTTTGCCTCTTTTTCAATTTCTGCAAAGGCTTCTTGGCAGAAAATTTCAGTATAAAGAAGTTTTTGTTTCGATTTTTCAACACCATCACGTTCAATTGCTTTTGCTGTACGAATCACTGCAGATTCCATTGCATACAGTTGATTAGCAATGTTCGCAATGTTTACTAAAACTTCTTGTTCATTTTCTAATTTTGCACCGAAGGCTTGTGCCGCTACGCCCGCTGTTAAAATACCGATTTTCTTCGCATTTTTTACAAGATATTTTTCTTGTGCTAATGGCTCATCTCCGATTTCTTCAGGCATTAACATTAACAACTCTTCTTGTAGCTTTTGAGCCGCTTGAAGTAAAGGTAATTCTCCTTTTAATGCCTTCTTCATAAATGTTCCCGGTACAAGTAAACGGTTAATTTCGTTTGTTCCTTCAAAAATACGGTTAATTCGTGAGTCACGATAAATACGTTCTACTTCATATTCTGCCATGAAACCATAGCCACCGTGTAATTGTACAGCCTCATCTGCAATATAATCTAATGTTTCAGAACCAAATACTTTGGCAATTGAACATTCAATCGCATATTCCGCAATCGCTGCAGCAATAATTTTACCATCCTTTTGTTCCTCTTCTGATAATTGGCTTAAACGATCTTCAAAGTATCCGACAGTTCGATAATTCAATGATTCTGAAGCGTATAGTTGAGATGCCATTGTTGCAATTTTTTCTTTCGTTAAATTGAAACTTGAGATTGGTGTTTTAAATTGTTGACGTTGATTTGAATAGGCAATCGCTAATTCTAATGCTCGTTTAGAAGCACCAACAGTACCAACACCTAATTTGTAACGACCGATATTTAAAATATTAAAGGCAATGACATGACCACGGCCAACTTCACCTAGTAAATTTTCAACAGGAACTTCAGCATCTTCCAAAATTAATGTACGAGTGGAAGAAGATTTTATCCCCATTTTCTTTTCCTCTGCCCCTACTGAAACTCCAGGATAGCTCCGTTCAACGATAAAGGCTGAGAATTTGTCGCCATCAATTTTTGCATATACAACGAAAACATCGGCAAATCCAGAGTTTGTAATCCACTGTTTTTCACCATTTAAAATGTAATGAGTTCCCGCTTCATTTAATTTAGCTACCGTCTTTGCTCCTAGGGCATCTGATCCAGAACCTGGTTCAGTTAAAGCATAAGCTGCAATTAACTCACCCGATGCAAGCTTTGGTAAATATTTTGATTTTTGTTCATGGTTGCCGAATAGAACAATTGGTAAAGAACCGATACCTACATGGGCACCGTGGGTAATGGAGAACCCTCCAGCTGGAGACATTTTTTCAGCGATTAATGCCGAAGAAATTTTATCTAACCCTAATCCTTCATATTCTTCCGGTACATCTGCAGCTAGTAATCCTAATTCCCCTGCTTTTTTCAATAAACGTACAGAATGTTCAAATTCGTGGTTTTCTAAGTTCTCTACTACTGGTTTTACTTCATTTTCAACATAATCCGTTGTCGTTTGAGCAATCATCAATTGTTCATCTGTAAAATCTTCAGGAGTAATTACACGACTTAATTCCACATCTTCAATTAAAAAACTTCCACCTTTAATAACATTTGTTGTTTGAACCATTTACATTTCCTCCCCTAATAGAAAATATTTAAACCCTTGAATACTCGCACTTCATTTCCTAATTACTTCACAAATTCTATTTTTTTACAGCACTTCGAATACACCAGCAGCACCCATACCGCCACCAATACACATTGTGACAACGCCATACTTTTTACCTTGACGTTTTAATTCATGGATTAACTTTAATGTTAATATGGCACCTGTTGCACCAAGGGGGTGACCTAAAGCGATTGCCCCTCCATTTACATTCACCTTTTCTATATCGATGCCTAAATGGCGTACTACTTGAATTGATTGGGAAGCAAAGGCTTCATTCAGCTCCCATAAGTCAATATCCTCTAAAGATAATCCAGCGATTTTCAATGCTTTTGGCACAGCTTCAATCGGGCCAATCCCCATTACTTCAGGAGGCACTCCCCCAACAGCAAACCCTAAAAATTTAGCCATCGGTTTTAACCCTTGGGCTTCCGCCTCTTCTCGATCCATAACTAAAACTGCTGCTGCACCATCGGATGTTTGAGAAGAGTTACCTGCCGTAACAGACCCTTTCACGTTAAAAGCAGGACGTAATTTTGCAAGTCCTTCCATCGATGTATCAGGACGGACCCCTTCATCTGTATCAAAGGTAAAGGTTTTCGATTGTAGCTTGTTATTTTCATCTACGAAATGTTGGACAACTTCAACGGGTACGATTTCATCTTTAAACTTTCCTTCTTTAATCGCTTTTGCCGCTAATTCATGGGAACGTACAGCAAATGCATCTTGATCTTCTCGACTGACCCCGAAACGATTGGCGACTTCCTCAGCAGTATGGCCCATGCTCATATAATATTGGGGTGCTTCTTCAGCTAGCTTCGGATTTAAACGAACTGTATTACCGGTCATTGGTATCATACTCATCGATTCAACGCCACCAGCTAAAATAGCCTTCGAATGGCCTAACATAACCCGTTCGGCTGCATAAGCTATCGCTTGAAGTCCAGACGAACAGAAACGATTGATCGTAATTGCCGGTGTCGTGTCTGGTAGCCCAGCTAACGCCCCAATATTTCTCGCTACATTCATTCCTTGTTCCGCTTCTGGCATCGCGCAGCCCATAATTAAATCATCGATAGGCCCTTCATATCCAGCTCTTTTTAATGTTTCCTTTACAACAACTGCCCCAAAATCATCAGGACGGAAGTTAGCAAGAGAACCTTTTTTTGCTTTTCCAATAGGTGTTCTTGCACCTGCTACAATTACGGCTTCACGCATATTGATATATCCCCCTTATCCATTGGCTTTTGTATTTTCAGTTCATCGACATTCCTGTCAATCCTATGATTAATTGCGTAATGGTTTTCCTTTTATCAACATGTGTTGCATCCGTTCTTGCGATTTCGGTTCGGCAACAAGTTGTAAAAATGCTTCACGCTCTAAGTTTAATAAATAATCTTCCGTTACTTCTGTTCCGTATGGCACAAGACCACCTGCGATGACATATGCAAGCTTTTTCGCAATCTTTAAATCATGCTCACTAATAAAGCCCGATTGGTACATTCCTTGAGCCCCTAACAATAATGTTGCGTACCCTGGTGCCCCAACAACTTTCACTTTTTTAGGTATTGGTGCAGTATATCCAGCTTCTGATAAAGCAAGCACCGTCTGTTTCGCATCGTAAATTAAGTGATCAGGATTTACTGAAATACCATCAGCAAAGTTTAAGAAATTATTTTCACGAGCTTCTTCACCAGATGTAGAAACTTTTGCTAAAGCAATTGTTTCAAATACTTTATTGGCAATCACTTGATAGTCTATTTCTACCCCGTTTGGAATTCCTTTTATAAACTTTTCATAAAGTGCTAGATTTCCACCACCACCTGGTATTAATCCAACTCCTACTTCAACTAATCCCATATACGTTTCACTAGATGCTTGAATATGAGCAGCTGGTAAACATACTTCCGATCCACCGCCAAGGGTCATACCAAAAGGTGCTGCCACAATTGGTTTTTTACTGTACTTAATTCTACGCATCGCTTTTTGGAATGCTCGAATAGTAAAATCTAGTTCAAAAATGTTATCATCTTGAGCTTCCATTAAGATCATGCCAAGGTTGGCCCCTACACAGAAGTTTTTCCCTTGGTTTCCAATTACAAGGCCTTTATAATTTGCCTCCACTTCATCTATTGCGAAGTTGATCATTTGAATAATATCTAAACCAATTGCATTGGATTTTGAATGGAATTCTAGTAACGCGACCCCATCACCTAAATCTATTAAACTAGCACCAGAATTTGATTTAATAACCCCATGTTTTTTCTTATAACGTTTTAAATCAATGACTTTATCATTCACTGGTACTTTTACATATTCATTGCCATTGTAGTAAGCTAAATCTCCATCTATTTCTGTATAGAAAGATTCATAACCTTTAGCTAAAAACTCTTTTACAAATGAAGGAATTTCTCTTCCTTCAGATTCCATTTTTTCAACAGATTGTTTAACTCCAATGGAATCCCACATTTCAAAAGGTCCTTGTGTCCAACCAAAGCCCCATTTCATCGCATTATCAATTTCAACAATTGTTTCTGCAATGATGCCTGTTAATTCAGCAGAATAAAGTAACGTCGGAGCAAATATGTTCCATAGTAGCTCTCCTACTCTGTCATTCGCATATACTAATGTCTTCACCTTATTTGGAAGCCCTTTTGTTTGTTTAGCCATTTCAATTGAAGGCGTTTGTAATTTTTTCATTGGCACATACTCTAATGTGGATGGCTCAATTTCAAAAATTTCTTTTCCTTTCTTCACAAAGAAACCTTGACCTGATTTTGCCCCTAGCCAGCCGTTATCAACCATTTTCTTCAACAACTCAGGCACTTCAAATACTTTTTGTTCTTCCCCTGTTGTTTGATCATAAACCGTTTTCGCTACATGAAGGAATGTATCTAAACCAACGACGTCTAAAGTTCTAAAAGTTGCGGATTTCGCTCGACCGATTAGTGTACCCGTTACCGAATCCACTTCCCCAACAGAATATCCACGATCTAACATCTCTCTAAGCGTAATTAACAAGCCATACGTTCCAATTCGGTTAGCTACAAAGTTTGGTGTATCTTTTCCTACTACAACCCCTTTGCCTAATACATCCTCAGCAAATGTTTTCATAAAATGAACAACTTCAGGTAACGTATATTCAGTAGGTATAACCTCCAACAGTTTTAAATAACGAGGAGGATTGAAAAAATGGGTTCCTAAAAAATGTTTTTGGAAATCTTCCGAACGGCCTTCAACCATTGCATTTACACTAATGCCTGAAGTATTGGAACTAATAATTGTCCCTGGCTTGCGCACCGCATCTACCCGCTCGAATAAACTTTTCTTCACATCTAAGTTTTCAACTACGACTTCGATGATCCAATCAACATCCTTAAGCTTTTCTAAATCGTCTTCCAAGTTACCAACTGTTATGAGTGATAAATTTTTCTTAGCCGTTAATGGTGCTGGTTTTTGTTTTAATAGCTTTTGAATCGCATTGCTCGCAAATCGATTGCGAACTACTGGATGTTCTAGAGTCAGTCCTTTTGCTTCCTCTTCTTTCGTTAACTCCTTTGGTACGATATCTAATAGTAATGTTGGAATACCGATATTCGCTAAATGTGCGGCAATACCTGATCCCATAACCCCTGAGCCTAGTACGGCTGCTGTTTGAATTTTGTAAGACATATGCATCCCCCTTATCACCTTTGAATGAATACTCATTCATTTTATGCTAAAAAAAATATAACTCTCGCCAAAATTAATGGTTCCAAACAGTTTTTCTGTTCTTAGTGTAGAATATTTCTTCATTTTTAGCAATAATTTTTAACTTAATTTTCTAAAAAATCAATAATTAATTTACTAAATTAATAGTAATTACTATATTTTATGAACAACCATTCATTTAAGTCAAATTTCTTTTAAAATAATTTAAAATGTGTACACTAATGATAAGGAGAGTGATATAGAATGCAAGCAATTACTACAGCTGAACAATTTAATGAAATTATCGCATCTGAACAACCGGTAATCGTAAAATTTTATGCAGGTTGGTGCCCAGACTGCACACGTATGAACATGTTTATCGATCCAATTATCGAGGAATACAATCAATACACTTGGTATGAAATTAACCGTGATGATTTCCCTGAACTAGCTGAAAAATATCAAGTTATGGGAATTCCAAGTTTATTAATCTTCAAAAATAGTGAAAAATTAGCTCACTTACACAGTGCAAACGCTAAATCACCGGAAGATGTAAAAGAGTTTTTAAACGCTCAAAACTAATTGAACAGACTACAAACTAAAGTTCCATAGTTTGTAGTCTTTATTTTTACTAAAATTCCTAACTAAAATAAATAAACAGAGGAGTGGATAATATGCCATTCGTAAACATTAAAATTACAAATGAAGATGTAACGCCAGAGAAAAAAGCAGCTTTAATTAAAGGAGCAACTCAACTATTAGTAGATGTCTTAGGTAAAAACCCTGCTACAACAGTCGTAGTTATCGATGAAGTAGATACGGATAATTGGGGTATTGGTGGGGAAACCGTTACAAAAAGAAGAAAAGAAGGAAAATAAGTAAGATGGGTGGCTTTTGGAAAAGAGCCACCCATTTTTTATTGATTTACTTGTAAAATTTTATAAAGTTCCTCAAGTTTAGTTATTTCATAGGTAGGGGTAATGTCTGATTCCATCGTTATTTGTTTATGGTTGATCCAACAAGTGTCTATTCCCACATTCCAACCACCTGTTATATCTGCACTAAAGGAATCACCAATGATCAATGTCGTTGTTAAATCTAAGTTTTCAATTTGTGAAAATACTACATGAAAGAACTCTTTCATCGGTTTTTGATAACCGGTATCTTCTGATACAAACACCTTTTTAAAATAAGGAGCCAAACCAGAATCATGAAGTCTTTTCTCCTGCGTCTTGGACTCCCCATTGGATACGACATACAAATCAAATTGCTTATGTAATGTTTTTATTAAATTCAGTGCCCCTTCAATGAGGTGATGCCCTTCCGATAAATATTTTCGATAATTTTTTTCTAAAGCGACCCCATCTACTTCAATACCATATTGTTTAAATAAAATGGCGAATCGCGTATTCACGACTTCATCCCGATCCATTTGGTCCTCTTCATAAGCTCGCCATAATTCTCTATTTAACTTTTTATAGTTAGCTTTTATTTCAGGTGTTAACTCAACTTGTTGATGAGAAAATAACTTTTGCAAAGCTACTTCTTCTGTTGCCCCAAAATCAAGCAATGTGTCATCTAAATCAAATAATAATGTTTTGTACTGTTTCAAAATTAACTCCCCCTCATAAAAGCTTTAAATTGAAGACTCTTCATTTATCATATAGCCCAACTTCTATTATACTTTTGTATAGTCCATTGGGACAGTTATTAAAGAAAATGATGAAATAGAGGTATACGATGAAGACTCAACTTAAGGTAAAAGGAATGTCCCAATATAGTATAGATGTTCATCCAACTTTCCAAAACTCAGCATGTGGTCCAACGACTGTTTTTGTTATTTTAAACTACTTACTAAAAGATCCATTAAATATAGACGCGAATCAACTTTATACCCTTTTAGGAGGGACAAAAATTGGTTTATTTAAATGGCGTTTAATAAAAAATCTACAAAAACTATTAGGTCCAAACTGGAATGTTTCGAGTTGTTCGTTAGCAATCGCGTTAAAAGAAATCGATGCTGGAAGACCCTTAGCGATGAAATTTGATAAATATTTTACCTTTCAATGGCATTCAAAACCGACTTTCAAATACCATTGGGTTCCATTAATTGGTTATGAAATCGAACAAAACGAATTACATTTTTTTGTTCATGATAACGGTGGACCTAATCGTGATAGTCAAATAAGAAAAGTTCCTTATGCCCCTAATAGTAAAGTTATTCGTTTCGTAAAAATAGAGCCGAAGTGACCTATTGAAAGTTCACCTCGGCTCCTTTATTTTCATTAAACGAGTGAATATAATGATCTTGCATGCTTCACAATTAAACTTAATCCTCTTTCTTGTAAACGTTCAAACGTTTCTTGTTCATAATCTACTAATTGAAGTTCATTTAATTGGGCATTAATAGGTACTTCCCTTTGAATGGTTGCTAATTCTTTCGATAACTTCAACATGTCCACATTATCAGCGATTTTTGATCGTTGAGCAGGCTTTAATGCATCTAAATTGGCTAACACATTTTCAACAGATCCATAGTTTTGGATAAGCTGTAAAGCCGTTTTTGGACCAATCCCCTTTACTCCTGGATATCCGTCACTTGTATCACCCATAAAAGCTTTTACATCAGCAAATTGATAGGGCTCAATCACATACTCTTCCTTAAAACGTTCTTCTGTATAGACGTCATATTCTGAATATCCTTTTTTCGTAAAGGCAATTTGAGTCGATGGGTTTAATAATTGAAGCAAATCTTTATCACCACTAATGACGGTAATATTCGCTTCTTCTTTCCATTTCTCAATCATAGACCCAATTGTATCATCCGCTTCCATACCAACTTCACCAAAGTTTTTCCAGCCGATCATTTCCGAAACTTCTTTTGCCATATCGAATTGAGGCAACATTTCTTCAGGGGGTGCTGGTCGATTCGCTTTATATCCATCAAATAATTCGTTGCGGAAAGTTTGTGCGCCCATATCCCAACAAACAGCTAAATGGGTCGGTTTCATAATCGATTGGGCCGTTAAAACATGACGGGCAAATCCTTGTACCCCATTTGTTGGCGTTCCGTCTTCTAAACGAATATAGTGTCCCATTGCACTTGAAGCAAAAAATGAACGGAACAGTAACGCCATCCCATCTACTAGTAAAAGATGCGGTTTATTTGTCATCATCAAAAATCCTCTCTAACTCTATTATTTCCATTATATCAAATTATGCAGTGGAATGAGATGACAATTGAATTGTTAATTAATAAGTAGATTCCCATACACTTCTATCTAAACGATTTATTCGTAAATCGGACCTTTCATTCCTCGCCACCACCTAAATTGTAAAAGCATGTTACTAATAAAGGATTTCGAAATAACGCCAGAAAAAACGGTCTCAATTGTTCCTCCATAATTTTCTTTTAAATGTTCTAATTGAGATTCTTCTTTAATGTCACCAAAGTCATAAATTTTATATCCTAATCGTCGAAAATACTTTATATTTTCCCAGATTAAAAAGGCGTTCCCAAAATCTTCCACTCGGCCTTCTATATTACAATCGTATAAAGACATAGCCATTTCACCATTGATGACATAAGCACGATAACAAATCGTTTCATTCCGATCATCCATCAGCCTTGATATGAGTAATCCACCTTTTTCTCGTAGCAATTTTAATGTTTGCATGTCGAAACGATTTAATTTTCTCCGTTTGTCCCTTTTCCTATTTGAGTTGTAAAATTGTATGAAATCGTGAATTTCTTGATCCATTACTTTGTCAACTATAACAACATTCCAGCTTTTTTCTTGTATCTCCTGTATTCCTTTTCGGAAATGGGTAGACAGCGAATTCAATAATATTTTCTCTTCTTTTTGTAAATGAATGTGAACTGTTTTTTGCCCTTGCAATTGTCTAGTTGGTTTTAGTAAATGAGTGTAACGAATTAATTTCGGATCAAATCGACTGTCATATTTCTTATCTTGAAAGTACACATGATGGAATGGCAATGCAAAATATTTTCTACTAATTTGAAGCATAAAATTCACTCCTTCAACCTTCATTTTTTATGGATTATGATTGCATCATTATGGAGAAAGATCGATTCATTATTTTTCTCATCTAAAATAGTTAGTTTAGTAGAAAAATTAATTTATCAATTATTCTCCGTTTTATTTCCTAGGGAATAAAATGAAGTAATGGATTATATGAGTTTCATCCAAACAATTCCACAAAACTACTTCTATCTAAAATTTTGTAGACATAATTTTTAAATATTTCGAATATATTATTTTTCTGCAGAATAAATCCATTACCATTAACCCTATTTCTACCATTATTACCAAAATATCTTTACACTAATCACTTTTTACAAATTGAGTAGGAGGGAGTGATTAACTCCCGACCTCTCACACCACCGTACGTACGGTTCCGTATACGGCGGTTCAATTAAGATGAATAACG
>NZ_JBIQFG010000045.1:0-24688 GCF_045369345.1 Ureibacillus sp. 179-F W5.1 NHS
CTTTGTCGAAAAATATTTTTTTAACACGTGATCAATGGTTCAAACCGTTGGTACAACAACATTTATAGAGGGAGGTTTAAATTTGGAGTGTTGCATGTGTGAAAAAGAAATTGATTTAGAGAAAAAAGGCAATTATGAATACGATAATTTTGGGGATTTATGGTGTAAAGGATGTATGGAAGAAGAAATGAATCGAGAAATCGATTTGGAGGGAATAATAAATGATTAATAGAGTTGTACTAGTTGGGCGACTTACAAAGGATCCTGAACTCCGTTATACACCTTCTGGAGTTCCAATGACAAGATTCACTCTTGCAGTTAATCGCACATTTAAACAAGAAGGACAACCTGAAGCGGATTTCATTAGTTGTCTAGCATGGAGAAAACAAGCTGAGAATCTAGCAAATTACATGAAGAAAGGTAGTTTAATTGGAGTTGAAGGGCGTATTCAAACTGGTAGTTTTGAGGGACAAGACGGCAAAAGGGTATATACAACTGATGTAGTAGCAGATAGCATTCAGTTTTTAGAACCACGCTCAAACAATTCAGATGGCTCATATTCGGTTTCAAACTATCAACCTAGTGCAAATTATCAATCACAGCCACAAATGCAAAATATGGGGCAATACGGTGGTCAAACATATCAACAAAATTACACAAGAGTAGATGAAGATCCATTTGCTAGTAGCAGGGGGCCAATTGAAGTAAGTGGGGATGACTTACCATTTTAAAGGAGGATAAACAATGATTGAAAAACTATTTAAAGCAAAATTCACGACCACTGGTAAAACAATTGAACAACTTAAAGCAGAATACACGGATTTTCTGCCATCAGACGAAAAATTACAAGCACTTCTTGAGGCTTACCAGAACTTAGATGGTGTTGAAGTAATAGTGTATGAACGGAGATTCGTTGGTGAAGAAAATTACGGCGTTTTTGCATGGGATGAAAGTGATAAATCAATCGATGATAAGATTCGCGATTTCATTTATCAAGCAGAGCAAGATGACATGTTTGGTTCATACATCGACGATCGCGAAGAGTTTCTAGCAGATTGGGAATCTGGAAATTATAGTCCGTCGGGTTCCTTAGTTTTTGAAAAATCAGATATAGAAATTATCGAAGAATTGAAGAAAGGGGTTTGATTATGAATCTACAAAAATTATTCGAAGCACAGCAAGTACTAGATGAACACATCATGAATGAGCACCCAGTACAAGAAAATGAAAATCGATTGGAGAAAAAGATTCTTGCCTTACAAGTTGAGTTAGGTGAATGTGCAAATGAATGGCGAGGGTTTAAGTTTTGGTCAAAAGACCGGGAACCGAGAACGAAAGTACCTTTTGTAGGTTGGGGAGAGCCTTACAAAAATTCTTTACTTGAGGAATACGTCGATGGCTTACATTTCGTTATGAGTATTGGCATTGATTTAATCGAAAATCCCGACGACCTAAAATACACGCCATATCATTATGAAGAATTTAACGAAAAGAATATTATTAATCAATTTAACAATGTTTATGGCTATATTGACTTGTTATATGATACTGAAAGTGATTGTGAATGGTATGAGGTTATGAATCATTATTTAGGTTTAGGCGTTATGTTAGGTTTTACCCAAGAAATGATTGAACAAGCTTACTTTGAGAAAAACCAGATCAATCATCAACGGCAGAATCATGGGTATTAATTAAAATGGAGGTTTTTTAATGAAATTTCATCATGCTAAACATTTATTGCGTAAAGCGTTGAAAGAACAAAAAACGATCCAGGTAGAAAAGTTAAAAGAAATCTTACAATCCATGCATTTTAGTATAGATACGCTGGATTACGAAATGAAAATCGTTAAGACGAAGGACGGTAAACCAACAGTTATCGAATACGGTGGACAACGATTTGTAAAAGATTTCGGGAAAAGGGGTAAATAAAGGGAGAAATAAAAATTGAAATGTCAATATTACACATAGTTATCTTATAAATATCTTATGTGTAATGTATTGGAGGGTAATATGGGTGTCATAAATAAACCATTAAGATTAATAGCTTGTGAGAAACAAAAACTGCTGTGGCAACTTCATTGTCAGGAAATTTGTATTACTCGAACTGATAGATCGAATGAACCTTGTGATGGTTGTCCAATATATAGCAAGCTCTTAAAAATTGGAGAGATATTCAATTCGACTGTAAGAGAAAGAATTGAGGTAGAAGAGTGAGGTGATAATACTTCATACGAACTAAGAAAGTGGTGGAATCATGAATAGCTATGTTGAGGCTTTACTTAAAGATTTGGAAACAAGTGATATAAGTGACCAAGAAAAAGCGTTGTATGAAAAAGAAATAGAGCGATACATTAAGCACAGGGAACTGCGATTACAAGAGAAGCTTCGAAAACACCAAGGAGGTGTATTAGTTGCTTTCACAAATGAATCTGTACGAGGTACTAGGATTAGAAAGTGATCCGGTATATAAAAAAATTAATGGTTTGAAAGAAAATGAAGAAGTTAAAATTGAATCATTTAACATTAGAAAAACGGACAAGTTTTACGAAGTTGAAAGTGAGGAACTTCATGAAGGATTTAAAACAAAGGAAAAATGTTATTTCTTTATTAGTTCAAAGTTACAAACAGTATAAAAAATAGAAAGGATTCAGTTGCATTAACACTTATTTTTACCACAACCACAATAATTTACGACAAATAAAAAAGCCGTAGCAGCAACTACGACTCTCACTCTCTTGCTATAACTCGACATTATTATTATAGCAGGAGAGTGGTTGAATGGGCAAACAACTACAAGATTTGCAAGATGGAATTTACTTAGTGAAAGATGGGCAAATGAAAAAGGTGCAAGCACCAACAACAGGTTTCGGTAAAACTATAATTAGTTGGGAATCAAATAAACCAACTAGAGCAGTACACGAATGTAGCGAAAAATTATAAGTCTATCGGAACAACCGAGGACATCGAATTTTGAGAGTATGGGCACTCTCATGATTTGATGTCCTTTTTATTTTGTGAATAGGGGAGAGTATATATGACACTCACATTACAGGAGCAGCTAATTAAAAATGGACTTGCTATTAAACCAATGAAGAAGAGAAAGAAAAAAAGTAAATCGCAAAATTTTAAAGAGAAGTTAAGCAAAAGAGAAATTGAGGCGCTAATGGGAATTAATAGAGACATTTATAAACGTGTAAAAGGTTCATTTCGAAAAAAATAATTAAGTTAGGCAGGTGCAGTATAAGTGATTGATTTATTAAAAGAATATCAAGCTAGTTTAATTTTCACAGAGGATAAGCTGAGGGAAATACAAAAGCAAATTCGATTTTATAAAAAGCAAAAACATTTAAATTCCACTGGGAAAGAACATCTACTTATGCTGCAGCATGATGAAAGAATATTAAATGCTGCTTTAAGAACTATTAACTTTACTATCGAATGGTTAGCAACAGGTCGGCAACCAGGACTGATGAGAGGAATTGAAAGAAGAGCAGTATATCAAAGAGAAATGAAAAGTGAAAGAAATGTAATACATTTCAAAAGCTACGATCAATATAGTCACGATATTCCATCATCAGATGAAATAGAGGACGATACTTATAAATCTCAAATTGCAAAAGAAATTGTAGCCTCTCTAACAAAGAGACAAAGAGAGATATTAGAACTCTACTCACAGGGCTTTACTTGTGAGGAAATAGGGCAGATGTTGGGTATCACAAAACAAGGTGTATGGAAAACGATTGATGCTTGTAAAAAGAAAATTGAAGGCGAAGGGTGGGTAATGTCATGAGATATGTTGAACCAATCCGAGAGACAGACTGGTTAGAAGAATTTTTAAATTATTTTAAGAAAAATAATATGCGAGATTATGTAATGTTTATGGTTGGAATCCATACGGGTTTACGTATATCAGATATTTTGCCGTTAAAGAAAAGGGATGTGTTAGGAACACATATAATGATTTTCGAAAAAAAGACCGGGAACCAGAAGCGAATTATTATTCCACGTCCATTACGAAAGGTATTAGATGAGTATATAAGAAATTTACGAAACACTGATTACCTATTCGCAAGTCAGAAGAAAACAGATACAGGGAAACAAAAGCCTATAGATCGCACTAGAGCTTACCGTATTTTACAAGAAGCTGCAGAAGAAATTGGTTATCCAGAACCAATTGGCACTCACTCAATGCGAAAGACTTTCGGCTATACTTTTTATTCAAAATATAAAGAAGTAGCATCGCTGATGAAGATATTTAATCACTCGAAGGAAACAACAACACTGTTTTATATAGGTGTTGGCCAAGACACGTTAGATGAAAAAATCGCAGGGTTGTATAAATGAAAATATTAGGAGGCTCGAACAATGTTTAAAAAATTTAAAGAACGATTACTAGTAAATATGGGAATAAAAAAACTAAATACAACAATAGATTGGGTTCCACCATTTGAATCAGAATATATTCAAATAATTAAACAATCTAGTAATACCAATATTCGTATTTTAACAACAGATACAGCACGAGCTCGGTTCTTAATAGGTGAATCAAAGAAACTAGGATTCGACATTATAACTCCTGATGTTCAATTCAGCTATTTTGAAGACATAGATGAATTGATTGTGGACCAACCAAAATTAGTTATCGAAAAGTTAATAGGCAAAAAGGTGAGGGTTTAATCGTTGAGTATTAGAGAGTTGCCTTAACATCATTAGAACTTGGAAATCAATCACTAAAATTATATAATTATAGAAATTATTATAATAAAAAGGTGGTTGATCATTTGCCTCAAGTTGATTTATCTTTTATGCCAGAAGGTGCAGAAGTTATTGGTAACCATATACTGATTATAGGAATAATAATGGTCTTGGTTGTTGTAGCACAATTAATGATTTATAAGTTAATCCGAATGCCAAGATGGTTAGAGAATATTATGTTTACATGTGTAACAATTGGAGCTTTTGCTTTAGTTATAGTAAGTATATATATCCCAGGAATTGCTACAAAGTTGGGTTTAAATTAAGAAGAAGTATTAAGTCGCGCTCATTAAGAGTCGCGGCTTTTTTATGCCCAATTTTAGTAAGATGTTCAATTTACTTTTATAAAAAAATACTTGCACCCACAACTATATAACACAACATAGTTTTAAAATTGTGCGTTTTTAAATAAATATTTTTTAAAATACAGTAATACCAAGAATGCAACGGCAAAAATAAAACGCAACAGAATAATAGATATGTTGTGTTATAGGGTGCAAAGGTTGACGAATGCCACTTATAAGTGAAAGGAAAAAACGTTTTGAGCTATGAAAGGAAGCGTTAAAGATGATTAGTCAGAAACGTTTTAACGAGCTTATGAGATACATTCATGAGGGTAATCTCATGAAGTTTTATAAGTCTCGTGAGTGGATGAAGCTTAGACTTCAAGCTCTTGAGCGTGACAATTATGAATGCCAAGAATGTAAACGCAAAGGTAGGTATCGCAGAGCACAGTGTGTTCATCACTTAAAAGAAGTTAAAGTGGTTCCGATACTAGCCTTAACTCTTAGTAATCTAGAAAGCTTATGTAACTCTTGTCATAACAAGATGCATGATCGTTATGGGACAATCATGGGCCAACAAGGAAAAAGATTTGTTAACGAAGAGAAATGGTAAACCAAAAACAATTTTTTACCCCCCTTAAAAAAATTCGGCTTTTTTTCGGGGGACAATTCAACGGAGGGGGGCGATGGGAAAAGTTATTTTTTCATTTCCTCACGTGAGTTCGATTTGCATACAAGTTGCAACTAGTAGTTAGGGGTGCAAGGTGGTGGAGAGATGGAAAAAAAGAATCATGAACAAGCATTAATCGATTATAAAAAAGGTTTGAAATACAAGGAAATTGCGGAAAAGTACGATGTATCTATTAATACAGTGAAAAGTTGGCATCGACGTTATGATTGGGCCAAAAAAATTACTGAAAATGATGAAGATGAAGAACAAAATAGTAATGAATTGCACACAAAAACGGTGAAAAATGAAAAATACAAACGCACCCGTAAAAATATTGAAGCTAGTTTACGGAAGCAATTGGAAGAAAACGGGATAGTACAAGCTCACTATAGCGATTTAATAAATGATTATATGTCTTTATGGGATGTAAAAAATAGATTGATCGCAGATATTGAAGAACGTGGAGTAACGGTTTTAGTGGTAAATGGTCGTAGTGTTAATAAAAAGAAGAATGATAGCGTGACGGAGTTGAACAAAACCAATGCACAAATGTTAAAACTTCTTAGTGAGCTAGGCTTAGATGCTTCAAAAGTAGAAAAGCCAGGTGGTGATGATGATGGTGACGACGTGTAATTCACATGAATTCATAGATACGTATTTTGATTTAATTGAATCTGGGAAAGTGGCTGCCTGCGAAGAACAGTTTCTTCTAAAAGATTACATCCTTAAAATACTGGCTCGTGACGATGTGTATATTAACCACCAAATGGTTAATGATAGCGTTGAGATACCAGCAAAGTATTTTCCATATAAACTATTTGACTGGCAGAAGTTTGTGAATGTTTTTATATTCGGTCTACGTTGGAAATCAGATGATTCATTAGTATTCGATAGGTACCTTCTTTATATGGGGCGTGGTGCTGGTAAAAATGGATTCTTTTCATGGGATTCTTTTTTTATGATGACAAAGCAGCATGGAATACCAAATTATCATATTGATATTGTGGCAACATCAGAGACGCAAGCAAAAACGTCATTTGAAGATGTATATAACGTATTGGAAGAGAAAGCAAACTTAAAAAAATTGAAAAATGCTTTCTATCGTTCAAAAGAAAAGATTCAAAATAACGCGACAAAAAGCACGTTGACTTTTAATACATCAAATGCTCGAACTAAGGATGGTAAGCGTTCAGGGTGTGTTGCGTTTGATGAAGAGCATGAATATAAAGATTACGAAACTATCAAAGTTTTCACTTCCGGTGGGGGTAAAATAAAAGATTATCGGGAATTTCATATGTCTACTGATGGGAAAGTTCGAGGAGGCCCGTTAGATGATTTAAAAGATGAAGCACGTGCAATCTTACATGGTGAAATTGGAATTGAGGAATCTTCTTTATTTCCGTTTATTTGTAAATTAGATGATCCTAGCGAGGTTGATGATTTTAAAAATTGGGAGAAGGCAAATCCTTCATTACCATACAACGTTAATTTACAACGCAAAATGAAAAAGGAATATAGTCAAATGCAACGAAACGCTGCTATTCGCATTGAGTTTATGACAAAGAGAATGAATTGCCCAGTTGAAGATACTCGTTTTGAAGTTGCCTCATATGAGGATCGTTTAGCTACAGATCAACCGGTTCCTTTTGACAAATTAGAAGGTCTTGATACTATCGGTGGAGTAGATTTTGCAGATGTTCGAGATTTTTGCTCAGTTGGATTGTTAGCCAAATACAATGGGAAACGTTATTGGTTACACCATACGTTTATTCACCAAAAAGCATTAGAATTACAAGACATTAATAAGGATATTGTACAGATTGCTCTGGATAAAGGACTTGCAGAAATAGTTTATGGTAAGTCCATTCCACCAGAAAAAATAGTATCTTGGTTTGTTAAACAAGCAGAAACATTTTATATAAAGAAAATCTCTTTAGATACTTATAGAGCCACGATACTAGGTCCAGCACTTAAAGAGGCAGGATTTGAAGTAGAAGTCTGTCGTACAGGAAAATTTACGCACTCTAAAATATCACCATTAGTTGATGATATGTTTATTAATCAAACATTAGTTTTTGGCGATGATCCATTAATGAGATGGTATGTCGGAAACGTTTATGTGGATTATCTGGATAATCAAAACAAAGAATACAAAAAAATAGATCCTGAAAAGCGAAAAACGGATGGTTTTTTCGCTTTTTTACATGCACTGAATTTTGACTCTGAATTAGAGGACTATGGAGACATTGATTATGAATCTTTAGCAGAATTCAAACCAATTGTTATTTAGAAAGGGGGGTACCTTGTCAATGTTTGGATGGCTAAAAAATTGGAATCCATTTTCGTCAAATAAAGATTTAATGAACATTGTTGTACAACTTACAGTAGCAGATTCATATAAACGACTAGCAATAGATGCATGTGTAAATTTAATTGCTGATGCATTTGCAAGATGTGAGTTTAAAACAATGGAAAATAACAAATCGGTGAAAAAAATTAACTATTATCTAATGAATGTAGCGCCTAACCAAAATGAAAATGCAGTTGAATTTTGGAAAAAGATAATCTACAAACTCTATTACGATAATGAAGTATTAGTAATTCCTCAAAAAGGAATGTGGTATATTGCTGATAGCTTTGACAAAGAGGAATATGCATTTAAAGAAAATACCTACTCTGGTGTTTCAATAGGAGATTTGAATTTAAATAATTCTTATAAAGAAAGCCAAGTATTCTATTTCAAACTAAATAACGAAAATGTGATGAATGTTATTAATACACTGTATTCTGATTACGGTTCTCTCATTTCGTCGGCTAGAGATATTTATAAGAGATCAAATGCTAAAAGATTAGTCTTAAAAGGTGATTTTTTAAGACCACAAAATGACAAACGGCAGGAACAGATTAATGAGATGCTTACAGCTCAATTTAAACCTTGGTTGGAAGCTAATAATGCCGGAGCTATTTTTCAATTACAGGATGGTTACACACTAGAAGATTTAAGCGGTAATGGAAAAAGTGGGGCAAATAAAAATGATAGTCGAGATGTTCGTAATTTAGTAGATGATATATTTGATTTTGTTTCATCAGCGTTACATGTGCCACGGGGACTAGTGAAAGGTGACGTTGTGAACGTAAAGGAGCTAGTCAATTACTTTTTAATGTTTGGGCTACTACCATTAATCGATTTGATTTCAGCAGAAGTTAATAAAAAATGGTACAAACAAGAAGAGTATCTAACCGGCAATTATATAAAAATTGATGCTACGAATATTAAAGTTACTGATCTATCAGAACAAGCTGCGGGACTCGATAAATTATTCGCAATTGGAGCAATATCAATTAATGATATTATTGAGCGTATCGGCGGTGAAAGAATTAATGAACCATGGGCTGATAAACGATATGTCACTAAGAACTATGCGGATGCATCTGCACCAGGAGGGGGTGAGGAAAATTGACGAAACGGCGTTTTAAAAACAATCCGTACAGCAATCCGTACGGACAACAACATATTACAAATCAGTTTGAAGCATCAGCTTCTGAAAATGTTGCGAAACTAATTATTTATGGTGATATAGGTGAAGGTTGGTGGGATGATAATTCAACATCAGCGAACGATATAGAGAACGCTTTAAAAAGCATTGATGCCAACGAAATTCATGTACACATTAACTCCCTTGGTGGAGATGTATTTGACGGTATTGCTATTTATAACCTTTTAAAAAACCACGATGCAAAAGTTATTATCCATATAGATGGTGTTGCAGCATCGGCAGCTTCTTTAATAGCCATGTCTGGTGATGAAGTGATTATGAATACGGGTTCTATGATCATGATTCATGAGGCATCAACATGGGTTTGGGGTACCAAAACCGATATTCAAAAAACATTGAATGCATTAGAAGGTATTGATAAATCCATTGCCAATATTTATATGACTAGATTCAAAGGTGAAAAAGAAGATATAGAAAAACTCATCGTTGCTGAAACTTGGTTTACAGATGAAGAAGCCGTAGAAGTAGGTTTTGCAGATAGTGTTGGAAATACAACTCAGTCAGAAGAAGAGGAAGAAGAAGAACTAGATCCGTTAGAAGTAAAAAATAGCATTCTTGCAAAATTCCGAAATAAAAAACCAGAGCAAAATGAAAAACAAAATGAAAAACAAAATATTCTTAATAAATTCAAGCGCAACTCAAACGAGTAGCGTTTTTTATTTTAAAAAAATAGGAGGGCAATTAATATGCCAGGAATTTTAAACCCAGATCAAAATATTCAAGCACAAAATGAAATGAAGTCTAATATCGTTGCAGCATTACAAGAGGGGGACACAGAAAAATTTGCAAATGCTCTTGTGGCTCTTGCAGGTGGCATTCAAAACCAAATATTACAAGAAGCACAGTCATTAGTTACAAACGAAATGAGCGATTCTCGTATCTTAGCTGAGCGCGGTATTCGTCCATTAACTTCTGCAGAACAAAAGTATTACAATGCTGTTATTAACAATGAAGGTTTTGGCGGAGTTGAAGAGCTTGTACCTGCGACGGTAATTAACCGAGTATTTGATGAATTAGAGCAATCTCATCCTTTATTACAAGCAATTACGTTTGTAAATACAACAGGTGTAACTAAATGGATTACTAAAAATGGTGATGTAAACCCAGCTTTCTGGGGTAAATTAACAGACGCAATCAAGAAAAAACTTGATAACGGTTTTAATGTTGTTAATACAAATATATATAAATTATCAGCTTATTTGCCAGTAGCTAAATCAATGCTGAACTTAGGGCCAGAATGGTTAGATAAATATGTTCGCGCGGTATTAGTAGAAGCTTGTAATATCGCTTTAGAAACTGCTATTGTTTCGGGTACTGGTAAAGATGAACCAATTGGAATGATTAAAGATTTAAATGGAGCGGTAGTAGATGGTGTATATCCTGATAAAACAGCAACAGCATTATCAGATTTAAAACCAAAGTCACTTGGTAAAAATGTGATGTACCCTCTTACTAAAAACGGTAAAAGAAAAGTGAGTAATGTCATTTTAGTTGTTAACCCTGCAGATTATTGGGAAAAACTATTCCCTGCTACAACAGTTTTAACAGCAGATGGAAATTATGTTTATGGGGTATTACCAATTCCGGCAACAATTATAGAATCTGTTGCAATGCCGGTTGGTAAAATGGCAGCGGGAGTTGCAGCTGATTACTTCCTTGGTGTAGGTTCTTCTCAAAAAATTGAATATAGCGATGAAGTGAAATTTATCGATGACGAACGTGTTTATGCTACAAAAATGGAAGCTAATGGGTTCCCTGTTTCAAATGATAGCTTCCTAGTATTTGATATTTCCGGTATTGGTACAGAAACATCTGCGACACCTGAAACAGTTTAATTTCTGAGGGGCTTATGCCTCTCTATTTTCAATTTAAGGAGGAAAATAAATGTCAATAAAGGTTGTAACACCATTTAATGATAAAGAAACAGATCATGTTTATCGTGTAGGAGATGAATACCCAGCAAAGGGATTTGAAGCTTCATCTGAACGTATCGAGTTTTTATCTAAGCCACACCCAGAAACCAAGAAGGTTTATTTGTTTGTAGAAGAAAATCAATCTAAGAAGGATTTAAAATCAGATGTCGACAATGAAGAGGAGTTTCCTCAATCAACTGGCGGTGGTTGGTACCTACTTTCCAATGGAGAGAAAATTCAAGGTAAAGAAGAAGCTCTAGCAGCCGAAAAAGCGTTGAAAAGCGGTGAATAATCATGACGGTAACTCTTGATGAACAATTACTACAAGAGCTAAAAGATAATTTACAAATAACTTGGAACGATGAAAACACCAATAATACTCTTTCTCGTTATATTAAAAGCAGCACAACCTATTTTAATGAACTTTGCGAGACTGAGTTTTCCTTTGATGAAGGTTCTACGGAACGTGAATTAATGTTAGAACGCTGCAGATACGCATGGAATAATGCTCTTGATGAATTTGAGATTAATTATGCTAAGCGTTTACGAAGTTTAATTTTAAGTGTAGCTGTTGAACAACATGTGGCTGCCATCGGAACAGGTGATTCAACTGGTTAATAAGGTATTACGCGAAACTTTTAACGATGGAATACTAATATATGGTCAGAACAAAACAAAGCTATCTAATACGAAAAAGCAAATCGGAAAGGAATTTATACAAGAAGGAACATTAGCTTTTTCTGAATTGTCGGCACGTGAACAAGATTACTCTTTTGTAGATGCGATGAGTAGAACGTTAGATTTAAAGCTTAAAACAATGTACCCACCTGTTTTAAGAGGTAAATTATCAAATGATTATACAGTCCGTATCGATAATGTTGAATACAATACAGTGAAAATTGATAGAGATTCAAATAATCCCTACTTATATTGGTATTTACAGAGAGTTGGTGTAGTAAATGAATGATAAAACCAAAGCGTATATGATGAAAGTAAAAAAAGAACTGGTAGAAGCTTTGGAAAATGCGTTCCCTAATTTACCGATTTACGAAGATGAAGTACCTGATGATGAGACTCAAAAATATGATGACAACCCTTATCATTTATTAGTGTATTCGATGGGTGACTTTACAAAAGGTGAAAACACCAGTAATTCATTAACTCAATCCATCACAATCATTTATTACTCAGAAAACAGAGACGACTTTGACGAAACAATTATCGATATACTTGGTGTTGCAGTAAATGTCAAAAGCATTACATTTAGTGATTGTACTAAAGCTAGAGCAAGACATGCTGATACAAATCGCTTTGTAGACATAGCAAATATCGAGTTGAATAGGGTGGTTAAACTTGAGTATCAAATATGAATTTGATTATCGAGAGTTTAAAGAAATAGCTGAGAAAATGAAAAATCTCGGGCGCAGTATGGAAAGAGAAATTAACACCATTTTAAAGAAAGATGGTGAAGAAATACTCGCTCCTGAAATCACACAATTAATAAAGACATCAGATAAGGAAAAAGGTGTACATGCTAATCGAACAAAATGGTATAAGGCTGAGTTTGGAAATTTAGAAATTACTATAAAAGCAAAAGGGGGAGCAGCAAATAAACCTGGATCATTCGGTTATTTAGTTTTCCCAAACGAAGGACGAGGCCCGAGTAATCATGTTGCTCAAAAATTCTTTGAACGTGGTGTTAATAAGGGGTTACCTAAATTAACAGACATTACTCAAAATAAATTAATAGATAAGTTGGAGGAGGTACTTTAATGCCTGTTACAGTTTTTGATACAACGGACATTTCACATGCCGGCATTCGTTTCAAACAATCCGGCGGAACATATGGAGAAGGAACAGATTTTGGATTGGTTGGAACTATGGAAGGAGAGGGAGAAGTTCAATCAGTTCAAAAAATGCAAGGAGCAAGAATTATTAAGCAAAAATCAAAAACAACTAAAATCGCGGTTACTGTATCTGGACATATTCCTGTTCAAGTAGCACGTGATTATTTTGGAATGACTAATGAAAAATTAAAAGCGGGAGTCTATTCAGCGGGTATAAATACTCTTGGCAAGGATTTTATATTTACGGTAACTGCTGTTGATGATTTTGAAGGAAACAAGAAATTAATGGCATTTCCAAATTGTTCAAATAGCGGAGGTTTTAAAATCACCCCTTTAGAAGCGGCGGTAGAAGAAGTGGCCATGTTGGAACTAACATTTGATTCACTTCCAGATTCAGCAGATCAATTTTACTATGAAGCTATCGTAGCAGATACAACGGACCCAACATTAGTAGAACAGTGGCATACAAACTTTAGTCGTGAACTAGTCGAATTAGTAGAAACAGTTTAAAAATTAAAAGCTCACTTTTAGTGGGCTTTTTTTAATTAGAAGGAAAAGGGAGATGTCTATATGATTGGAAAACGAAAATTACCTGTTGTGGAATTATTCGATGTTGAAGTTAAGGAAGAAAACGGTGAATTTTTCGAGGAGAAAACAAATAAAGAACGATTTCCTCTATTTTTTAACAACCACTCATTAAAAGTAGGTCGAGAGTATGGAATCCTTGAAAAAGCGCTTGAAAGTGAGTTGTTAGAAATGATTTCAGCAATGGGAATAGAAGCAGCAACCAAAGGTGAACTTTCTGCAGCTGAAGTAGTTTTAGTCAAAGATAAATTAGATAAAGATCACATGAAAAATGTTATTTACTTAGGATATGTTGGACCAAGAAATGATTTTTACGATCTAGAAACATTTAAAAATAAATACAATGCTGATTTTGAAGAAGTACTAGATACTTACTTGAATTTATTAATGTACAACTTTTCAAAAGACACAAATAACAATTTCAAAAAGGCACTAGAACAAGCAACTGAAAAACAAAAGGGAAAAAAGTAGTTTCTCCAAAACTCACATTTGAGTGTTTGGAGGATTTTTTTGTTTGGTGCACAGTTGCGCTTGAAATTAAAGAGGAAGTATTTTGGAAAGCACCATTCCCAAGTTTAAATCGAATTATTGAAAATACAATCGCAGTTAAAGGATGGATGAATCACCCTAAAACGATATAAAGGCGGTGAGAATAATGGCAAAAAGCCCAGAAGCAAAAATAACTGTCAAAATGTTTAACGATGATTTCAAAAAAAGTTCTAAAGAGCTACAAGCTGAAACATCTAAGTTAAACCGTGATTTTAAATTACAGCAAGAACAAATGAAACTAACTTCTTCTGAGAGTGAAAAACTAGAGGCAAAGTTGCAATTTTTAACTCAAAAGCAAGATATTGCAAGGCGTTCAGTGGAGCAAGCTGAAACTGCATACGAACAAGCGAAACAACTATTTGGAGAAAATTCCGATGCTGCTCAACAAATGGCCAAAAATCTAACGAATGCCCAAATAGAAGAGCAAAAACTTGTTAATCAAATCACCCAAACAAATCAAAGTTTAGAAAAACAAAAACTTAGTACTCTTGATTTAAAAGCTGAAGTTTCTAAGTTGGATGCAGCCTTTCAATTACAACAAGAACAAATGAAGCTAACTGCTTCCGAAACGGAACGATTAGAATCTAGCATACAGTTTCTAACCCAAAAGCAAGATTTAATGAAACGTTCGATTGAACAAACGGAATTAGCCTATCGCCAAGCTAGCGAATCATTTGGAGAAAATTCAAAAGTTGCTCAAGATCTTGCTCAAAAGTTAGCAAGTGTTAGAGTTGATGAACAAAAACTTGCCAATGAAATTGCACAAACAAATCAGAAGCTCGCCGAACAAAGGGGAGAGGCAGATAAAACTGCGTCAAAACTTGATAAATTAAAGCGAGGTTTAAGAGAATTAAAGGATGCTTCTAAAGATGCTGCAAAAGAAATAGGTTCTGGGTTAGCTGCAGGAAGTGCAACTATTACTGCAGGTGTTGCAGGACTTACAACAGGGATGGCCGATACCAATAAGGATCTATCTATGTTAGAAGTCCAAATAGGCAAGGTTGGATTAGCCTTAGACGATATTTCTGGAGCCCGTGTTGCCTTTGACTCTGTAGGTCAAGAAACCGATCAAGTAACTGAAGCGATGGGGAACTTAATACAAGCCGGTTACAAAACAAAAGATCAAATAACTGGAATATCAAAGGCGATTTCAGGAGCAATTGTAGACTATGGTGATACGTTTACAGCAGAAGGTTTAGCAGAGAGTATTACTACTACAACACAATTAGGGGAAGTAACTGGTCAATTAACAGACTTACTTGAAAAAGAAGGAGTTAATGTAGACGACTTTAATAAAAAAATGGAGTCCTTTTCATCTGCAGAAGAACGCGCGAATTACATTTCTCAACTATTAGCTGACCAGGGATTAACTGCAAGTTATGAAAAATACTCGGAAAATAACCAGGCAATAGTTGAAGCATCTTCATCTCAGATAGCTTTTACGGATGAACTGAATAAATTATCCGAAACACTTACCCCGTTAGTAACAAAAGTAACTGAAATTATAACAAAAATTGTAGAATGGGCGAATGAAAATCCAGAACTAGTAACTACTATAACGATTGTTGCAGGTGTGATAACTACACTCGTAGCGGTATGTATGGCATTAGCCCCTATATTTGTTACTTTAGGTGGTGTTGCTGCTGCCTTAGGTGTAAGTATAGGTGCAGTAGGTGCTCCAGTACTCATAGTAATCGGTGTAATTGCTTTATTGGTGGCAGCCGGTGTTTATCTTTACCAAAATTGGGATACCATCATAGAAAAGGCGGGTCAACTAAAAGATTGGCTTCTAGAAAAATGGGAACAAATAAAGACTGCAGTTATAAATAAAATTAAAGAACTGATAACTGCTGGGGCATTAAAGTTTACAGAATTTTACACAAACACACGAGATAAATTCATTTCTACAAAAAATGCTATTACAACTTTTATTACGGAAGCAAAGGAAAAAGCGCTGAATAAAATTGTTGAATTGAAAGATGGATTTGTAAATAAGGCAACAGATATAGTGAATAAAGCACGAGATAAATTTAATGAAGTCAAGAAGTTTATTACTGATCCGATAGAGAAAGCAAAAGACACGGTATCGGGTATTGTTGACGACATTAAGGGATTTTTCGATGGATTAAAATTGAAAATTCCTGATATTGATTTACCTAGTTTACCTAAATTTACTTTAGAGACTTCATCAAAAACTATTATGGGTAAGAAAATAACTTATCCAACTGGATTTGATATTAAATGGAATGCCTTAGGTGCTGTTTTTACAAAACCTACTATTGCAGGTATTAACAATGGCGTTTTACAAGGATTTGGAGAAGCTGGACCAGAGGCTGCATTACCACTAACGGATAGAGTTTTAGGTGCTATCGGAGCAGGTATTTCTGCAACAATGAATAGGGGTCCACAAGTTATTCAATTATTAACAGCCGATAAGCGTGTAATCGCAGAATGGATAGCAGATGATATTACGGATGTTCAATCGTTTAGACAAAATAGGTCAATTTCATTTAGAAAGTAGGTGAAACAATTGCAAGGTTTATATTCTTTTAGTTTCGGCGGAATTAAAAAAGACTGGATTTATCTAGAGGACGATAGCACCGAACGTTCAGCATGGGCTCCCATTTCAAGAAATTTACTAACTATTCCAGGTAAACCCGGTGCTTATTTGCAAAATACCACCACGAATGTGAGACCTATTAAACAAAAAATTTTCTACGATGGTAAAACGCGTGAGGATTTACGTAAACTTGAGGAGGAATTGGCTGAATGGTTGATTACAGAAGAACCGCAAGAACTGATATTTGATGATGAGCCTGATCGTGTTTATTATGCTCTTGTGGATGGTAGTTTTGATATTTCGGAATTTCTTGAAATAGGAGAAGGTACCATTTCTTTTATTTGTCCAGATCCTTATAAATATAGCGACGAAAGAATAATTAACTTTCCATCCGATAGCGTTTCGTTTAGAAGTGAAGGTACAGCAGAAGCTGATCCAATATTTGAATTAGAAGTTTTACAACCAGTAACATTTGCTATGGTTCAAAATCAAGATAATGAATATATGTTAATCGGTGCCCCTGCAGATGTGAATACGCAAATTGTGGACACCAAAACTCTATTGTTAGAAGAAACGGGGACGACCATTGGTGAATGGACAACGGCTACAAGTGATATGGAAGGTGGCTCACAAGGTACAATTGGCTATGATGGTGCGGGTATAACTGCTCCATCATATGGAACAGGTACAGGGTTTCATGGCCCATCTGTCTACAAAGAGGTGCCTTTAACCGGTGATTTCGAAATTGAATTACGTGGTCAATTATATACGGATAATGTAAACCAAACGGGAAGGTTTGGTTTTTATTTATTTGATGATGAAATGAGAGAAATTGCAATAATGACTGCAGTTGATAATTCGATTTATGTTGAGAGGAAATTGGCTGAGGGTCGTATTGGACCGTTTATTGGCGATTTCAAAAATTACCTAATTAGTTCCCGTAATTACCAAAAAGAATGGGATAACTTTCCGGCTTATATGCGTTTACAACGTATCGGAGACAAATATACATTTTATGTAGCTCGTGTCTTAGGTGACGGAAAACATATGGACCCTTTAACAGCTAGCTGGACAGTGACAGAGGATAAATTTAGAGGGAAATTAAAATATGTCGGTATTTTCATAGACAAATATGGAACTACAGCTTCACCGCATACGAATCGTATTGATTATATAAAAGCGTACGCTCTTACTGAACAAAAAATTGAACAAATACCGTTTATTGCCTATACAGGGGATGTTATTACATTTGATCATACTACTTGTGACATTTTAATTAATGGGGAAAGTCGCATGGATTTAAAAGACTTTGGCGCTAATTTCTTTAAATTGAAGAAGGGCACAAATGAATTATATGTATTACCTGATATGTCATTAAGAACAAAGGTTAGATTTAAGGAGAGATATAAATGATACACATAACAGATGGAGAAACAGGCAAGATACTCTCTTTTATCCCTTTGGGGGATTTTTGGAATGATATACACTCAAAATCTTTAAAAGATAATCAAGAAACCTATGATTTTACAACATTTGCGGATAGGAAATACTCTGAATTTTTAACAGATCGAAATCGAGTTGTTATTCCAGATGAAGATAACAATTTCATAGAGTTAATTATAGAAAACTCACGTGAATATCGTTCAAATAATGCTCTATATACACAAGTTTATACAACAGCTTCCTACCTTCAATTAAAAAAGGCAAAGGTAATAGAACCGCAAACTTTTAAAGACCAAACAATTTCTACTATAATGGCACATACTTTAGCAGGCACTGAATTCCAGGCAGGTATTTTAGAGGGTATGGGTACTAGAACATTTGTTGTGGAGGACTATACCAATCCTTATGCCTTTATAAATACAATAGCGAATGAGTTTAGCTTAGAAAAAAGATTTCGTATTGTTGTTAATAACAATAAAGTGGTAGCCAGATATGTGGATTTGTTAAAACGTGAAGGTGAATGGAGAGGGCGAGAAGTAGAGTTTGGAAAAGATTTAATTGGTATTGAACGCAAAGAAGATAATTCAAATATCGTTACTGCTCTGTTAGGGATTGGACCGGAAAAAGAAGATGGTACAAGGTTAACTGCACTTGTCACAGATGATGAAGCACTTCAACGATGGGGAAGACCTGACCCTGATACTGGTAAACTTATGCATCTCATTGAACCTTATGAACCAACTACTTCAAACAGTGACATGACATTAGACGAATTAACTCAATACACTCGTACAGAGTTAGATAAACGAATTAATACAATTGTAGAGTATAGTGGTGAAGTTGCTGATTTAGAACATATACCAGGTCTTGAAAATAAAAAGATTCGTTTTGGTGACACTATAAAAATTAAGGATACAAAATTTAAACCACCTCTATATCTTGAAGCTCGAGTTCATACTATGGAACGTTCCTTGAGTGATAAATCTCAGAAGAAAGTTACTTTAGGAGATTTTATTGAATATACAGAAGAAGATGTTAAAGCAATTTGGAAATCGTTACAATCTGAAATTAATAAGAAGTTAACTTACATTTGGGTACGTTATTCTCAATATCCAGACGGGAGTGGCATGACAGAGGACTCTACAAATGCGAGCTATATGGGGGTTGCAATTACTAAAACAGATGCAGCGCCTGAAAACCCCGAAGATTATACTTGGACTTTAATTAAAGGAGAAAAAGGAGAGGATGGCACCTCTTCTTATACTCATATTGCTTATGCTGACAACGAAACGGGAACAGTCGGATTTACTTTCACGAATACGTTAAGTAAAGCGTATATCGGAATGTATGTCGATTCTAACCCGGTAGCATCTACTGATCCAACTAAATATAAGTGGACTTTAGTTAAAGGTGCCGATGGGTCACAAGGTATTCCTGGACCCCCTGGGGAAGATGGGCGCACACCATATTTCCATGTAGCCTATGCAAACAATGCAACGGGAACAGTAGGTTTTAGTACAACAGATAGTACAAACAAACTCTATATCGGGCAGTATACAGACTTTATAAGTGCAGATAGTACAGACCCAACCAAGTACAAGTGGACATTGATAAAAGGTGAAAAAGGAGACCCGGGTCCACAGGGTATTCAGGGGCCACCAGGAGAGGACGGTCAAACGCTCTATACCTGGATAAAATACGCTGATACGCCGACAAGTGGCATGTCAAACTTACCTAATGGTAAAAAGTACATGGGTATTGCTTACAATAAAACTACACCTACGGAATCAACCAATTACGCTGATTACACTTGGACACTAGTAAAAGGTGAGCCAGGTATTCCAGGACCACCAGGGGAAGATGGAACAACGACATATACGTGGATAAAATACGCCGACGATGATAAAGGTACCGGTATGTCGGATTCGCCCGACGGCAAACGTTATTTAGGACTTGCCTACAATAAAACAACACCAACAGAAAGCAA
The DNA here is from genome assembly GCF_045369345.1 of Ureibacillus sp. 179-F W5.1 NHS. NCBI lineage: Bacteria > Bacillati > Bacillota > Bacilli > Caryophanales > Caryophanaceae > Ureibacillus > Ureibacillus sp. 179-F W5.1 NHS. Next base: position 20,151 of record NZ_JBIQFG010000045.1, read on the forward strand.
CAATCCGTCAGACTATAGTTGGTCTCCTTTATACGATAATGTGATTCCAGGCGGAAAAAACTATTTACGCTATTCAGATTTCAATACAACTCATGGATGGACAGCATGGAACAGAAGTGGTACTTTATCGGTCGCATCGGTTCCAGGATTTCCCAACGATTTATTAAATCAAACAAGAGATAGTGAAGTCCCAGCAAATTCAGCGATAGGTGTACACAATTCGAGCATATCAGAACAAGGGTTTTCCGTTGTTGGAGGTAAAGATTACACAGTGAGTTACTATATTCGTGCTAGAGGATTAGTAAGCATGAATTATTGTTACTTGTTATATAACGATGATGGTAGCAATCAATTGTTGCCGACGGTTAAGTTTGAAGATTGTCCAATAGTTAAATTGAACGGTTACGACTATCATTATGTAACCCACTATTTTAAAGCAAATAGAGATGGCACTGGTGTAAGGTTACTAATCGGGGGACGTTCTGATGCTTTATATGGACTTGAAACAACAATTCCATATTTTTATCTTAATCGCCCACAACTGGAAGATGGTAACGTGGCGTCACCGTGGGGATTGGCTCAAAAGGACGTAGAAGAAAAGATCGCACAAGCCGAGCAAAACGCCAAAGATGCTTCAGTTGGGTTAGGTATCTTATATAACGGCTTTAAAGTAACAAAAGAAGAAGGTTTGGAAATTGCGCTCTCTAATAGTTTGGTTAGAACTATTGCAAACGCAACTGGTGGTTTTAAGATTCAAAGAAGGGCAACTACTTCTTCACCATGGACAGACGTTTATTACGCTGATACAAATGGTAGATTATACACCATAGATGGGGTTTTCATGGGTGAATTGAGGGCTGCAACGGGAACATTCGGAGAGGTTAGTGTAAAAGATGGTGACTTTATTCTTCAAGATAATAATAGTAATTTAGGTTATTCCATCGCTTCTAAAACTAACCATGTTCAAGATCATTCCTTTGAATTAGTAGAACAACATGATGCACTTCCTAATAGCGATGATTTGAAATATAGTTGGGATGATATGTATTTTGGATTTTACCCGAATACACCTTGGTACATTACCAGAGGAACGCCGAAATTAGCCGTTAGTTTTGGACCGAGTGGGAAAGGTTCTATGCCGATTTTCGGCTCTAAAGGGGTTTGTGTACGCTCTACGGATGCCATGGCACAACAAATACACACCCTATCACCTTCTTCAGTATATGCGCTATCTTTCTATGCAAAAAGACAATGGAATGTATCTGCCGGGGCTATTCCTAAAGTTGATATTTATCATGTAGATGCAGCAGGTACAAGATTATCGTTAATTGCTAGTAAAACGTTCACTGCTGTTGCAAGTGATTATTCGGTGGAACGATATGGTCTTACATTTACAACTCCAGTGTTTGCTGATAATACAGAAGGAATTGAAATTGTACTTAGTGGAGCAAATGCAAACTGGGCACAGATAGATGGAGTTCAATTAATCGAAAACGATAAACCAGGTCTATACGATGAAGAAGCCAACGTGTGGAAAGTAGCGAATGGTCAATACGATGTTCTCAATAAACAAAGGGTGTTGTGGAATGGGGTGGCCTTTATGAATGCTTCAACGGTCATCACACCCGATGTACCATTACAAAAATGTCCGAACGGTTGGATATTAGTGTGGAGCGCTTATTCATCAGGTGCAGCAAACAACTGGAATTACGTTTATACCTATATTCCAAAGAGTAGATTAGGTAATCATACATTATGTACAGTTCCGGTTGATGAGGCAGATAGTAATGCATTTACGATTAAAGCATTAAGTATTACACATACCACAATTACTGGAGTAGCAAATAACCAAAGTGGTATAAATGCACAACAAGCAGTATTAAGACAAGTATTAATGTATTAGGTGGTGAGTATATGAGGGTTTTTTTGGATGTGAGTCCTGAAAACAATCGAGTACTGGGTTGGGGGTCAAGTCCAGTATCGCAAAATAGTATAGAAGTTGAAGTTGAGGATGATCATGATGTATTAGATCATCCTTCAAATTATGTATTTGTCGATGGAGAAATAATTTTAGATGAAGTATATCGACAACAACAAATTGAAGCCGAAGAATTGTTAAAAAACAAGCCAAAACCGGAACAGGAAATAGCAGATATGTGGTATGCCATTATGACGGGAAGTGTTAAGAATGCTTAATTTTACTAAGATAAAATACTTCTACATAGCAAAGCTATGGACGAAAGAACAAGTTGGTGATGCGGTAAAAGCCAATGTTATTACTGCGGAAGAATATGAACAAATTGTAAAAGAACCTTATACAGGTAGTATTTAACAAGCCTTTCACAATTGTGGAGGGTTTTTATTATGCAACAAGGACGGTGCCTAAATGATTCAAACAATTAATGATTGGTTGCCAATTGTAGGAGCTCTCTGTGGAGGTCTCTTGTTTATTTGGCGGATTACGTACAACTTAAATAAAAACATCCTTTTACTCAATGAAAATATCAAAGAATTAAATTCCACAACAAAAGAATCTAAAAAGAAAATCAACGATCACGAGATTCGTATTGTTGTCCTTGAAACAGTAACAGGTGTAAGAACAAAGGAGGAACATAAATATGAAAATTAATTGGAAGGTAAGATTACAAAGTAAAACATTTTTAGTTTCGGCATTTGCATTGGTATTATTACTGGTTCAACAAGTAGCAGACTTATTTGGATACGGATTATCAGCAGCGGTTAGCGAACAGGCTACCGCTATTTTTAATACTGTTTTATCAATTTTAGTGCTAATCGGTATTGTACAAGACCCTACTACAAGTGGATTAGGAGATAGTGAACAAGCTCTTGGTTACAACAAACCTAGAGACGATTTAGAGGAAGGTGAAAAATAATGGGACCAGTAGTGAAATTTCAACTCGATCCAGGGCATGGTGGAATTGACCCCGGTGCCGTAAAATTTGGACTCCAAGAAGATGACGTGAATTTAAAAGTAGCAAAATATGCAAAAGCAGAACTTGAGCAATATGAAAATGCAGAGGTACGTCTAACACGTACAACAGATACCACAGTAGATTTAAGCAAACGTGATGATTTAGCTGACAACTGGAGAGCTGATTACTTCGCTTCATATCATGTAAATTCAGGTGGTGGAGAAGGGTTTGAAACCTTTATTTATGATGGACCTGTTCAAAAAGAAACGAAAGCACTTCAAAACGCAGTGCATGATGAAGTATTAAAAGCTATCAAGCAATTTTATCCTGGTGTAAAAGATCGAGGCAAAAAACGGGCTAATTTATCAGTGTTAAGAGAAACGGAAATGCCTGCAGTATTAATCGAAAATTTATTTATAGATAATAAAGAAGAGAATGCATTATTAAAAGATGAAGCATTTTTAAAAGCAATAGGGGTAGCTAGTGCTACAGGGTTGGCCAAACAAGCGAAATTAAAGAAAAAAGTACAAGTTGCAAAAGCGACCGTAAAACGTAAACGTCACAATGTCCGTGTTTATTGGTTCCCATCCGCAACAAATTCAGGATTAGTAGCTTTGAAAAAGTATTTAGATAGCAAGAAATTAGACTACAAAGTCATGTGTACAAACGGGAAGTACATGCTTGAATCCTATTGGTACCCACAAGATTCTAAAGGGAAATATGAGTTAGAACAATGGTTATTGAAAAAAGGATTTAATTACGATATTCAGTTAGAAAAATAAAAAACAAAGACCAGGTATTCATTTAATTGTGAGCCTGGTCTTTTTTGTTTTCTATCACCTAATAGTCTATTAAGGACACATTTCTCAGATATAAGCATATGATATTACGAAGTATTTAGGAAAGGGCTGAATAGATGTATTATTATCCGTATGGTTATCCATACCATAACATGTACTACTGTAATTCTAGGATAAATAATTTTGGTGGAGAAATACATTACTATCCCTATAACAATGACATAATGGGAAGAAATCGTTTAAATTATTATCACCTCTTTAGTAATAGAACTAGTAATAGAATAGCTTTAAAAGACTATGGTAAAAATCCTTTTGTTATTAATATTAATGAAGCATCAGAGCAAAATAATAATTATCGTACTGTTTTATGGACGGGGGACCATTTACAGGTTGCATTAATGAGCTTGAATCCAGGAGAAGATATTGGACTAGAAATACATCCCGATGTTGACCAATTTTTACGTATTGAACAGGGGCAAGGAATTGTCCAAATGGGCAAAAGTAAAGATAACTTACCATTTAAAAGAAATGTATACGAAGATTCAGCTATAATGGTACCTGCAAAAACTTGGCATAACATAACAAACATAGGTAATACGCCACTAAAACTTTATACAATTTATGCTCCGCCTAATCATCCATTTGGAACTGTGCATACCACAAAAGCAGAAGCAATTGAATCTGAACATTAAAAATGGTAAATCAAAATTAAAACCGCCTTTCCAATGTTGAACTGACCCAAAAAAGTTAGACATATTTTGTTAGGCGGCTTCCAAGACCTTTGTTCGGTATTCTACCGGGCTTA